>JAYUYR010000185.1:0-5083 GCA_043752405.1 Sphingomonas sp.
ATCAGGCGACGCTGGCACTGCCCGCAATCGGTTCAACGCGAATGCGTCGCTTATGGGCCGTCACCACCAAATATATGCCAACCAATATCATCGGGATCGACAATGTCTGCCCCATCGTTAGCCCCCATGACAGATCCTCTAGCCCCACATCGGGCTGGCGGACGAGTTCAACGAGCGTGCGGCCAAGGCCATAGATAATAAGTCCCGTGCCCAGGAGCTTGCCCGGTTGATAGCGCGCATCGGTTTTCCAGAACATGATCCAAAGGACGATGAACATGAAAATGCCCTCGATACCCGCTTCGTAAAGCTGGCTCGGGTGGCGCGGTTCGGGACCGGCACCGGGGAAAATTATACCCCAAGGCAGATCGGTCGGGCGCCCCCACAGTTCGCCGTTCACAAAATTCGCCAAGCGCCCAAAGAGCAACCCGAAGGGCGTCGTCACCGCCACATAGTCGCAAATGCGCAGCAGGTTCAGACCGTTCTTCCTCGCGAAATACCACAAGCCGATCATGACACCGAGGAATCCTCCGTGGAGCGACATGCCGCCTTCCCACAGCTTCAACATCGATACGGGATCGCTCAGCATCTCGGGCTTGTAGAAGAGGATATATCCGAACCGCCCGCCCAGGATGATGCCGAGCGTCGCATAGAAAATGAAATCATCGGCATGGCGTTTGGCCATCGGCGCGCCAGGTTGAGCAAGCAGGCGCAGCAGATACCACCAATGAACGAGGATGCCCGCAATATAGGCCAGACTATACCAGCGCAGCTTGAAAAAGCCGAGATCGAGCGCGATTGGCGACAGGTTCAGGTCGGTCCAATTGATGGCTGCCGTAGCGTCCGCGACCATTTGTAATATCAAGGCTTTTCCCCGCGGGTTTCGCGCTCCATAACGGCGTCAAAGCAGAACACCAAGTGGAGAGAGATTTTATGCCGTCAGCGCTCGATTTAAGGATCGATTCAGCAATCGCGAACTTATCGGTCGAGGGCGGGCCACTGCCGCTGGGCCGTTACACGCTGCCGTGTGGCTTCGAAGTCCCGATGATCGCGGCGGCACCGCCGACGTTGATCGGCTATTTCGCGCATTTCTGTGCACAACATGGCGATGCCGACTTCATTGTCGATGGTGACGAGCGGTTGAGCTTCGCCCAGGTTCATGCTGCCGCCACCGACGTCGCGCATGCGCTGGTGTCGTGGCATGGCGTGAAGAAGGGCGACCGCGTCGGAATCGCGATGCGCAATGCACCGTCGTGGATTGTCCTTTACATGGGCACTCTAATGGCGGGAGGCGTCGCGACGCTGCTCAACGGCTGGTGGCAGGGCGGTGAGCTGTGCGCAGGCATCGCAGACGTCGGTTGCACGCTTGCCTTTGCCGATCCGCCGCGCGCCAAGCGGCTTGATGAGTGCGGCGGAAATCCGGGCTGCCAGATCGTCACCATCGACGTCGGCCTGCCGCTTGATCAGGCGCTCGAACCTGTCCTGAAAAATAACACGAAGGCGACATTGCCCGAAATAACGGGCGATGATCTTGCGACGATCCTCTTCACTTCAGGGTCGACCGGCCAGTCGAAGGGCGCCTACGCCACCCACCGTGCGGTTGTGCAGGGCACATTCAATTATATCGCAATGGCGCTGGTGATGCTGCAGATCGGCACCGAGGACGGCACGATCAACGAACCGCGCCCGCAACATGCCATCCTTATGACGGTCCCGCTGTTCCACGTCACCGGCGAAATCCCGATGCTGCTCGTCAGCTTTGCCATCGGCCGCAAGATCGTCATGATGCCCAAATGGAACGCGTTGGAGGCGATGCGCCTAATCCAGGCCGAAAAGATCACCAATTTTACCGGTGTGCCGCTGATGAGCTGGGAGATCATGAATCATCCCGACCGAAACCAATATGACCTGTCGACGGTCCAGTCGTTCGCCGCCGGGGGCGCGCCACGTCCGCCCGAACATGTCCGCCGCCTCAATGATGAAATGCCCGCGCCGCCGGCACTGGGCTATGGCCTGACCGAGACGAATGCCGTGGGCGCGGGATCGTTTTCGACCAATTACTTGGAGAAGCCGAACTCTACCGGCCGTGCATCGGCGCCGCTGGTCGATCTCGCGATCCTCGACGATGATGGCAAGCCGGTTCCGCAGGGCGAGCTCGGCGAAGCCTGCATCCGTAGCGTCGCCAATTTCAGCGGCTATTGGAACCGCGAGGCCGCTACCCGCGAAGCGATGACGGCCGACGGCTATTTCCGCACCGGCGATATCGGATACCTCGACGACGCCGGTTACCTGTTCATCGTCGACCGCAAGAAAGACATCATCATTCGTGGCGGCGAGAATATCAGTTGCCAGGAAGTCGAAGCGGCAATCTATGCACATCCTGCCGTCGCTGAGACCTGTGTTTTTGGCCTACCCGACGAGCGGCTTGGCGAGATTGTCGGCGCGGTGATCCATTATCATCCCTGCGAGCATGTGAGCGATGAAGCATTATTGTTCTTTCTGTCCGAACATCTTGCCCCGTTCAAAATGCCGGTGCGAATATGGGTGTCGGAGGATTTACTGCCCAAATTGGGGACCGAGAAGATCGACAAGGTTGGACTGCGCAACCGTTTTCGTGCGGAATATACAGCGGAGGTCGAATCTACAGCGTAAACGTCGCAGCCTGCACACCGACCATCGCCCGATAATCCCCCGCTTCCATCGACCAAGCGCGCGTCGCCGGATTCCACCAGCGCAGATCATCGAGCATCACGTGCATCGCCACGCGCCGCGTTTCGCCGGGGGTCAGCGAAACGCGGGCAAACGCTTTGAGGAGCCGTTCGGGTCGTTCGCAATCGATGCCCGGAAACCCGACATAAAGTTGAACAATTTCGTCGCCCGCAACATCGCCGGTGTTGGTTACATCAACATCGGCAATCACCACATCGCCTTCGACCCGAACCGTCAATCCATCATGATCAAAATTCGTGTAGGAAAGCCCGAACCCAAAGCCAAACTGCACCGCCAGCCCCTCACGTTCGGCGAGCGTGTATCCGTGATAAGGGCCATATTCGATGCTGTGGGCATCGGGATCGAAAAACGGATAATCCTTCTCATCTTGCATCACCGTAAAGGGTAGTTTCGCCGACGGGCTCACACTGCCGTCGATCAGGTCAGCGAGCGCGTGGCCGCCTTCCATCCCCGCGTAGAACGTCTGAATTACACCGGCGACATCGCCGATCCATTCAGATGATAGCATCGCCGACCCTGCGATGATTACGACCAGCGTTCGTGGATTGGCAGCAGCAACCGCGTTGATCAGCGCCACCTGATCGCCGGGCAATCGCAACGAACGCCGGTCGCCGCCGATGCTGCTCGTGGTCGTGTCGGCACCCAATGTGAAGCCGCCCGGTATAAATTCGCCTTCTTCGACCGCGGTCAGGCCTACGACGACAATGGCAACATCGGCCCCGGCAGCAACGGCGGGATCAGCCGCCAGCGCAGCGCCCGCAAAACGGGCTGAAATTCCGGCCCACGGCGTCACGACATAAGGCGCGCGCACTTTGGACGAGCCATTGTCGCCGGTATTTTCCATACCCGCCAGCGCGCCGAACACCGCGATTCTGGCATTGAGTCTCAACGGAAGTAGCGCATCATTCTTGAGCAAAACCGCCGATTTCACTGCCGCCTCGCGCGCCAGTGCGCGGTGCGCTTCGGATGCAACCAGTTCCATGCCGTAATCAGGCAAGGGATCAGCCGCCGCCGCAAATCGGTACAGCGTCGTCAGGATGCGACGACAAGCGGTGTCGACCACCTCGACTGCAATCTCGTTCGCCTCGACCGCAGCGACCAGCTTAGCCCCGTAATGCACCGGCTCGGGATTCTCGACATCGCAGCCCGCCACCGCCGCATCGGGGCCGTAAACGCCCATGATCCAGTCCGAATGGACAAAGCCCATAAACCCCCATTCGTCGCGCAATATCCTGGTCAGCAAATCATGGCTGTGTGCCGCATAGGGTCCGTTGACCCGATTATAGGCGCTCATCACGCTCGCACAGCCCGCGTCGATAATCGCTTTGAAATGCGGTAGATAGACTTCGTGGAGCGTTCTTTCATCCATCCGCACATCGACTTTGAAACGCGAATTTTCGATGCTGTTCGCGGCGAAATGCTTGACCGTTGCGATAACATTATGATGCTGGATACCGGTTGCCAGCGCGGCGCCCATCTGGCCCAAATGGCACGGGTCTTCGCCGTAAGTTTCCTGGGCCCGGCCCCATCCCGGATGGCGGAGCAGATTGACGCAAACCGCGCCCGATAGGTTGCACCCTTGAGCCCGTGCTTCGACCGCCATCGCCTGACCAATGCGATGCTCGAGATCGATATCGAACGACGCCCCGCGTGCCATCGTACAGGGAAAGGCGGTCGAATGACCCCGCGCCACGCCGCGCGGCCCGTCGGTGAACCAGAGTGCGGGCACGCCCAGCCGCTCGCATCCGCCGCCTGCCCGATACGGTCGCGCCGCCCAGACTTTGCCGTCATCGACATAGGCTTCGAAAAAGCCCTTGCCCGACATCATCGCAACTTTTTCGGGCAGCGTCGCGTTGATAAGGATGGCATCGATGATCGCATCGATATCGGCGGCAGACATGCCACTTTCGGGCGCAAAGCTAGCGTTGGTCATCTATACCTGCGTGGCCGACGCCATCGGTTCGGCGCAGCATATTGCGATGAACCGTGCAATTTTGTCGTTGAATTGATTATCGCGCACGGTTATCGCAAACCCGCACGATCAGGAGAAGCCCATGTCTATTGCCGAAACCCTTCGCCGTGAACGCTCGCCAGGGGGGAAGCTGGGGATTGCGATGCTCATCGCAGCACTCCTCGTCATCCCGCTTTTCTCGATTTATCTGCTCAACTGGGACCGTCAGAACCAGTCGAACACCGCCAGCGCGTCGATTGTAGAAGGATGGGGCGGGCCACAGACTATCGCGGGGCCGGTGCTCGTCATTCCCTATCAGGCGCAATCGAGCGAAACCGTAGTAGATGGCGGCAAGCAAGTTACCAAGACATCGACGGTGTGGCGCGAACTGGTCCTTTCGCCCGA
>JAYUYR010000186.1:0-12285 GCA_043752405.1 Sphingomonas sp.
TTCCAATAACTCATCGGGGCTGAAGGCAATTAGTGATCCTACAGTGAAAGCCTTCTTTCGCATGACGAAGCACACCTGAATCCTTGCCGGGGGGTCATCGGCCACAGGCCCGAGCGGAAGAGTAGATTCATCCAAAATAATGACGCGCTCGCCTTGCAATAGCTGCACTTGTATAGCCATCCACGAAACGACAAGCTCGCCATCCGGCGCTCGTTCGCTAGTCACAACCCCGAGATTGTGACTCAAGCAGTTTCGGGCTTCGCTCAGCGAATTTAGGCAATGATTATCATCGCAGACGGGGCCGAAGTATTTGCCGATATGTCTTAGTGTCCCCCTATGCTTCGATGCCACGTTGGTCCTTTTGTCCGTGCGCTCCCATACGTAATCTGGCGGGACATCTCCGGCAAAAATACGCGCGTTCTCAGCAATATCCCATGCGTGATCCAGTGTCAGGCTAAGAAATTGATCCAGTTCCCGGAGCGCATTACCTATAACCCAAGATCGAAAGTTATCAGCCATGTCACTTGCCAACCCCTCCGGTAGTGGGTCTGGGAAGAATTGCTTGGGTATGACGCCACCGAGTGTGAGGGAAGTAGGCAAAGGGTGCGACAGGAAATGTTCTGATAAGCCGAGAAATCCCGCCGCACGATTGATCCCTACCCGTGCGGATGCCTGAAGTCGTGCAAGGTCAAAATCTAAATGCCGGACGATAGAACCGTCGCCTTGCAATTCGTCCATAGCCATCGCTGCATTTCTCCGAGCTGGTAACCACCTCCTTCGCCGCATGGACCGGTCCAACAAACCGGTCCAACAAAGTAACATTAATTTCCGTTAAGTGTTTGTTTTTATTGCGGAAAATACAACTGGCTGGGGCGGCAGGATTCGAACCTACGAATGGCGGCATCAAAAGCCGCTGCCTTACCACTTGGCGACGCCCCAGTGCGTTCGTGCGAAGGCGGGCCTTACCCACGCTTTCGGTGGTTTGCAATTGGTTCAGTCGATCCGCTGGACCCAGCCGTAAGGGTCGGCAGACATTCCGCGCTGGATGCCGACGAGCCGGTCCCGCAGGCGCAGCGTCGTCTGTCCGGGGCCACCCGCGCCGATCGTGAAACGACCTTCGTCACTGGTAACGCTGGCGACCGGCGTGACGACCGCTGCTGTGCCGCAGGCAAAAGTTTCCGTGAGGCGCCCGCTGGTCGCATCGGCGCGCCACTGGTCGATGGCATAAGGCTCTTCACGCACCACCAACCCCTCGTCGCGGGCCAGCGTCAGCAGCGCATCGCGGGTGATGCCGGGCAGGATCGTGCCCGATAGCGGCGGCGTTTGCAGCGACCCGTCTTCGAATATGAAGAACAGGTTCATGCCGCCGAGTTCCTCTACCCAACGCCGCTCGGTCGCATCGAGATAGACGACTTGGTCAAAGCCCAGCTCGATCGCCTGTGCCTGGGCAACCAGACTCGTGGCATAATTGCCGCCGCATTTCGCAGCGCCCGTGCCGCCGGGTGCCGCGCGGGTATATTCCTGTGATACCCAAAGCGAGATCGCGGGGGCGCCGCTCTTGAAGTAATTACCGGCTGGCGAGGCGATGACGAGATAAAGATATTCGGCCGAAGGTTTGACGCCGAGAAAGACTTCGCTCGCGATCATGAACGGGCGCAGATATAGCGATCCTCCGTCGACCGCGGGAAACCAGTCGCAGTCGGCGCGGACCAGTGCTTTTACCGATTCAATGAATATATCCTCGGGCAGTTCGGCCATCGCCATGCGTTGCGCCGACGCGCGAAACCGTGCCGCGTTCGCGTCGGGCCGGAACAGCGCAATGCTGCCGTCGGCCAACTTATAGGCTTTCATCCCCTCAAAAATTTCCTGCGCATAGTGGAACACGGCGGTCGCGGGATCGAGCACCAACGGCTTGCGCGCCGTAACCTGGGCATCATGCCAGCCGAGCGCCTCGGTATAGCGGATCAGCACCATATGATCGGTGAACACGCGACCGAAAGCCGGATCGGCAAGCAGGGCCGCGCGCTCGTTGGCGGCGACCGGTGCCGGGTTCGGATCGAACGCAAAATTCATGACCTGCGGACTCCTTGGGATTGCCTTTTGGGGCCTTGCCTTTGGTTAGGCATCGTCCCAAGATACGTCAATATGGCTGTCCAAACTCCTGCCGCATCGCCACTATTCCTACGCGAGGGCGAAATCCGCCGCGGCGTCGAGTTGCTTTATTTCGGATACAGCCATCTGACGCGGAGTGTGGATGATCTGCTCGACCGACAGGGGTTGGGCCGAGCGCACCACCGCGCGCTTTATTTCGTCGCGCGCCAGCCCGATCTAACCGTCAGTGCGCTGTTGCGGTTGCTGGCGATTACCAAACAATCGCTTGGTCGGGTTCTGACCGAACTGACGACACGCGGACTCGTCGAGACGCGTGCAGGGCCGTTCGACAGGCGGCAGAAACTGCTGCGGCTGACGGCTTCGGGGGCGGCGCTGGAGGCCGAATTGTTCGACGTGTTTCGCGAGCAGCTGGGCGCGGCCTATAGCCATGCGGGCCAGACGTCGGTCACGGGGTTCTGGCATGTGCTCGAAGGATTGATACCGCCCGAAGACCGCGCGCTGGCAATCGACCTCAGCCGGAACGCGTGAGAGATACACCAACCCGATTTGGCTGAGCTTGTCGAAGCCCTGTCCTTCTTCAAAGCCATTGATGCAAAGTAAGGGCAACCCTTCGACAAGCTCAGGGGAAACGGGTTTCTTTTGCCATTTGGCGGTTGCGTAGTTCAGCCGCTTCCAACGCTGCCGTCGCCAATCGAACGAGTGCATCGTCGGCATCAAGCACATCCAGCCCCTTGCGCGTTGAGCCACCTTGGCTCGCGACCTTATCGGCGAGCCCGGCAGGCGACGCATCGCTTGCCGCCGCCAACAGTCCTGCGCCTTCGACCGTGGCGAGCGCAAGCCGTGCAGCCTGATCGGCGGGCAATCCCATCGCAGCACCGCCCTGCGCCAGCGCATCGATGAATCGATAGACAAATGCCGGCCCTGATCCGCTAAGCGCGGTCACCGCATCGAAATGCGCCTCATCGGCGATCCATTCGACGAGGCCGAGCGGTGCCATCAGGGCGTTCGCAGCTGCGCGATCTTCGGGGGTAACCGTCCCGTGCAGCCCCACCACGCCCTTGCCGATGGCGACGGGCAGGTTCGGCATCACGCGCAACACGGCGCGGGCGCCGGGAAAGGTGTCGGACAGTGTAGCGGTCGTCGTTCCCGCGAGGATCGATAACAACAACGCCCCCTTCGCTGCCGCCTGCAATCCAGGGGCTACGTCACCCAGCATCTGAGGCTTCACGCCAAGCATGAGCAGCGTCGGCGGCGCTTCGTCAGGAACAGAGGCCAAGACGCGAACATCGCTGCGCGTCGCGGCGGGATCGATCACGGTGACCCGGTCTGCGTCCATTCCCGTCGCCAACCACCGCGACAGCATTGCCCCGGCCATATTGCCGCAGCCGATCAGCCAGAGCGTGTTCACGCCTCCCCGCGCGTTTCAACCATCGCAGCGGCAATCGCATCCTTGGGTGACTTGCCACCCCACAGCACGAATTGGAAAACGGGATAAAAGCGGTCTAACTCGTCCACTGCCGCCTCTATCAATGTCTCCGCCTGATCGAGCGAGAGGCCCGGTTCGTCGCCATCGAGCAACACAGCATGGCGAAACAGGACAGTGCCCGGTCCCGCCCAAAGCTCGAAATGCCCTAACCAAAGCTGTTCATTGACCAGCCCGATCGTTTCATAAACCGTCGCTGTCTGGTGCCCCGGGACCGTGATGTCGGGAAAGCCGAGGAACTGCAGGACATTGTCGTCCTCGCGCCAGACACCACGCAATTCATAACTGCCCCACGCGCCCTTGGTCGAGGCGACGATTTCCTCGTCGCCGACGCGCTCATTCGACCAACCGTGCGCCTCGAACCATGCCTCGAGCATATCGATGGGTGCCGCAGAGCCGCCATCTTCGTCGATCTGAACCATCGTCATAACGGCATGCGTGGCGCGGGCCGCGTAGAGTCGCAAGTCCGCACCCCACAAAACTGTGGATAAGCCGTCAAACCTTGGGTTTTGCCTTGGGCTTGGCATCCATCGCATCGAGGCGGGCTTTCAGCACATCGACGTCGTCGCGCGCGGCCGCCGCCATCGCCTTGACCGCTTCGAATTCCTCACGGCTGACGAAATCGAGGCCACCGATCCAATCCTTGGCCTTGGCGCGCGCCGAGGATTCGGCTTCGCGGCTCATGCCTGCAATCGTGCCGGCGGCGCCATTTACGAACTTGGCAAGGTCGTCGAAAATCTTGTTGTCGGTCTGCATTGCGTGGCTCCCGTTTCATCTAAAGGTCAATTTGGGTGACACGACCCGCCGGTGCAAGGGTCTCTGCGCCGGGATTCAGCACATAGGTCTGCCAGTTGAGGATCGCGGCAAAGCACAACCACAGCAAATAAGGCACCATCAGCCACGCCGCCGCCGTGCGCACGCGCCCGAATGCGATTGTCGTCGCAATGCCAAAGGCGAGCATGAACAGGATCAGGAAGAAGGCCGCGAGCATTTTATGCGCCACAAAAAATAGCGGGGACCAAGCCAGATTCGAGATAAATGCAACCGCAAACAACGTTATAGCATAGCCTCGATAGCGGTTGCCGCGTGCGTTCAAGACCATCGCGAACGCCAGCCCGAGCATGATGTAAAGCACCGTCCACGCCGCACCGAATGCCCAGCCCGGCGGTTGCAGCGCAGGCTTTGTCAGCGCATCATACCAGGGATTGCCGAAACCCGAATTTGAGACGCGGCCCATCAGGAAACCGAGGAAGACAATGGCGGGAACGGTGACCAGCGCCCAGCGGGCAAACGACATACGCAGTTGGGCAGGGGACGCGATTTCATTCATGTCCGCGCCTTAGCCAGATTGGCGGAGTCGGGCCAAGCGTCAAATGTCAATCGACAGGCTCAATGTGAACCGCCGCGTGCCGTTGGGCGTAAAACCTCCGCTTTCCGAGATATTCCAGCCGAATGTATTGGTGATATTGCCGACAAGCGCGCGGATGAGCACGGGCCGTTCTGAAACCTTCAACCGATACCGCATGCCCAGATTGACGATGGCCCGCGACGGAATGGCAAGTGTGCCACTTCGGTTTGCGTTCCGGCTGCTCGTCGATTCGAAATAATAGTCGAACGACCACGCCGGGTCGTTCGGCAACCGGTAATTGAGGCTCAGTATCGTCTTTCGCGCCGTTGCCCCGCGCGGACGGAGCCCGCTCGACAATTTTTGGTCGATCAGCAAATTGCCCAAGACCATGGTCAGTCCGGGCGCAACTTTCCCAACGACAGAAAATTCAATACCGCGATGGCGAACGTCACCCGTTCTCACAAAACGCCCCCCCACCACATCGAAAAAGGGCTTGGATACATCGAACACCCCGGCAACGGCGGTTACGTCCTTGCCGATTTTCCAGCGGACACCGGCGTCCTTTTGCTTGGTACGGATGGCGGGTGGCGCCTGATTTCGGTTGGTCGCTTCGCTCGGCGCGATAGGGCTTTCTTCAAGCCCGCGTGTATAGCCCGCATAGGCTGCGAGGCTCGGTGTCACATAAATTGCCCCCGCTGCACTGAGCAAAACTGGCGAGTCGCGGGTGACTGGATTTGCGGGCGCAGGCGCTGGCTCGACAACTGACTTGGCATAACGTGTTTTTTGGACGCCGACCGTCAGCTCGCCGACATCTAGCCATTTGCCTTCATACGACAAGCCAACAGTCGTCTGCGTAGTCTTGTCGCGGGTTTTCGCGCCAATATTGGCGATCCGTGCCGGACGAACGTCAGGCACATCGCTGCGGCTCGCACCAAGATCATAAAAATCATCACCGCCATAGCTGCGGTCCTGTTCGCGCGCACGAAACGATGCGGTTAGCGTGTGGCGGCGCGTTCCTTCGGTAAAGCTACGACCGATGCGCAATTCGCCCGAGGTCGACTTGGCGGTGTCGCCACTCGACAGGAACAACTGCCGCGAACCAACAATGCCGTCAGCGCGCGTTCCAAACATGAGATCGGCGATGTCGTGATCAATCCGGTACATCGACCGAAACACGCCCAGCCGGACATCGAAACCAAACGGGTCCGCACGCGCAACCAGACCGTAATTAGACTGGACACCGGCATACTGACCCCAGGGCTGCCCGGCGAACACATTGCGCGGCGCGCGTTTAGGCAACGTCAGCCCGCCGGTAAAAATCGTCGGCAGTGTCTCGAAGCTCCAGTCGCGTGTTATGCTCCAGAAGGGAATGATCTCGACGCCCTCGCGCGGCGCAAAGCGCAGGCTGACCGCTGCCGAGACGCTGTCATCGATCGTGCCATATTGAGTGCCGCGGTGCATCCGGTCGACACCGGCCACCACGCCGAGCGTGTCACCCATGATCGGGATTTGCAGGTCGACCTCGCCCGATATGCCCTTCCACGGCCCCTGTGTAAGCTGAACCGAGGTGAGGAGCTTGCCACCGGGCCTGGCAAGATCATAATCGATAATCCCGGTGGGGGCGGGGAAACTATACCCCTGCGCCGAGATGCCGACGCGGACGCTCGATCCCGAAACGAGGCGACTGTTCAAATTGCCCTGAAGGTCGAAATACAGACCTTCAATCCGGACATTACCGGCAACGATGGGCGAAAAGCCACGGACGTTTGAAGCACCGTAAATGCCGATCGACTGGTCACCGACGCTTTTACCAAATGCATCCTCGGCAGCGGTGACGGCGTTAATATCCGTTTTCTGTGCATAGGCAGGATGCGTCGTGACAACAGCTGCGCCAACTAAAATGCGTGTCCCGACCCCCATACTCGTGGGCTGACACGTCACCTATTCAAGGTCAAGCTATGGTAAATGCTTGGCTGTGACTTATGGGCAACAGTTCCGATTCGCAGCAATCAAGAATTCGACATTGCCTTCGGGGCCGGTGATCGGGCTTTTCGTAATGCCTTTGACAGCCCAGCGCTGCGCGGTGATCCAGTGCGCGACTGCCTCACATGTCGCTTTATGCACGGCAGGATCGCGGACGACGCCACCGCTTTCCACCTGTTCGCGCGCCGCTTCGAACTGCGGCTTGATAAGGGCAATGAGGCGGGCACATGGTGCGGCGAAGGTCAACGGACGTTCGAGGACTTTGGTCAGGCTGATAAAACTGGCATCGCAAACGATCAGTTCGACGGGTTCGGGGATATGTGCGGCGGTCAATATGCGCGCGCTGGTTTGTTCGTGGACGACGACGCGGGGATCCTGACGGATTTTCCAGGCGAGTTGATTGGTGCCCGAGTCGACCGCATAGACTTTCGCCGCCCCATTGGTCAGCAGAACGTCGGTAAATCCGCCTGTCGATGAGCCAACATCCATTGCCACGGTGCCGTTTACGTCCCACCCGAAATGCGTCAGTCCATGCGCGAGCTTGACCCCGCCGCGTGAGACCCAGGGGTGGTCGCGGCCCTTCACAGTGAACATGGCATCCGCCGCAACCGCTTGCCCCGCCTTACTGACGCAGCGGTCGCCGATGAAGACGGTGCCCGACAGGATCAGCGCCTGTGCGTGCGGAACGCTGTCGGCGAGGCCGAGTTCGACAAGGCGCTGGTCGGCGCGCGGTTTGGGCATGATGGTTGGATAGACGAAAGGTTGGATGGCCGCTACCGCACTAACGTCTGACGGCTAAGCCCTAACTTCCTCAACAACCCCCACGCTGTTCACCCGCAGTGCTTTCAGAACGCTGTCGACAATCGCGGCCGCGTCCAATCCTGCCTCGGCATATTGCACTTCGGGTTTGTCGTGGTCCTGGAACACATCGGGCAACCGCAAAGTCCGCAGCTTCAATCCGCCGTCGATGAGGCCTTCGTCACTGGCCATTGTCAGAACGTGGGCACCGAGGCCGCCGATGCTGCCTTCTTCAACGGTGACCGCGACTTCGTGGGTGGTGAGCAGCCGGCGGATCATTTCCACATCGAGCGGCTTGGCGAAGCGAAGGTCGGCAACCGTCGTTGAGAGCCCCTTTGCTTCCAATGCCTCAGCGGCTTTCATTGCCTCCTCCAGCCGCGTTCCCAGAGACAGGATCGCGACCTTCTTGCCGTGTCGGACGATTCGCCCTTTGCCGATTTCGAGGCGTTGAGCGACTTCCGGCAGAGCAACGCCGGTGCCGTTGCCGCGGGGGTAGCGGACCGCAATCGGGCCGTTGTCATGCAACGCGCAGGTGTGCGTCATATGGACCAGTTCGGCTTCGTCGGCCGCTGCCATAACAACGAAATTGGGCAGCGTGGCTAGGTAGGTGATATCGAACGACCCCGCGTGCGTGCAGCCGTCCGCACCGACCAGGCCTGCGCGGTCGATGGCGAAGCGCACCGGCAGATTCTGGATCGCCACATCATGCACGACCTGATCATAGGCGCGTTGCAGGAAGGTCGAATAAATCGCGCAAAACGGCCGCATCCCCTGTGCCGCAAGGCCGGCTGCGAACGTCACGCCATGCTGTTCGGCGATACCGACGTCAAAAAAACGGTCGGGATAAGCGGCCGCGAATTTGTCGAGGCCAGTGCCCGAGGGCATCGCGGCCGTAATCGCACAGATCGTCGGATCGCGTTCGGCGTCCTTCACAAGCTGCGCCCCGAAGACATTCTGATACGCAGGTGGCCCCGGCGGGGCCTTCACTTGCGTGCCCGTAATCACATCGAATTTCTGGACGCCGTGATATTTGTCGGCGGATTCTTCGGCAGGCCCGTAACCCTTGCCCTTCTTTGTGACGACGTGGATCAAACAAGGCCCTTCGGCGGCATCGCGAACGTTTTCGAGAACGGGGATCAGGTGATCCATATCATGCCCGTCGATCGGCCCGACGTAATAAAAGCCGAGCTCTTCGAAAAATGTACCGCCCATCGCCATACCGCGCGCGAATTCGTCAGTCTTTTTCAGACTTTTGTGAATTGGTCCCGGCAATTTGCGCGCCAGACGCTTGGCAAGATCGCGAAGGCCGAGGAACTCGCGACTCGAAATAAGGCGTGCGAGATAGGCCGAAAGACCACCCACTGGCGGCGCAATCGACATGTCATTGTCGTTAAGGATGACAATCAAGCGGTTGCCCGCCTGCGCCGCGTTGTTCATCGCTTCATAGGCCATGCCCGCCGACATCGCGCCATCACCGATGACCGCAATCGCTTTGCCCGGCTGGTCGTTCAGTTTGTTGGCGACTGCAAAGCCCAACGCCGCGCTGATCGAGGTCGAGCTGTGCGCCGCACCGAAGGGATCATAGTCGCTCTCGGCACGCTTGGTGAAGCCTGACAGCCCCCCGCCCTGCCGTAGCGTCCGGATGCGGTCGCGACGTCCGGTGAGGATCTTGTGCGGATAGGCCTGATGCCCGACGTCCCACACGAGACGGTCGCGCGGGGTATCGAAGACGTAATGGATCGCAACGGTCAGTTCGACCACACCGAGTCCCGAGCCAAGATGCCCGCCAGTCGTACCGACGGCGGATATCATTTCGGCGCGCAGTTCATCAGCAACCTGGCGCAGGTCGGTGGCGGGAAGCCGGCGAAGTGCGGCGGGTGTTGCGACAGTGTCAAGCAAGGGCGTGTCAGGAAGTCTAGACATATCGCCTTTTAAGACGAGATTGCGTCAGCCGCAATCCGCACATTTACCGCGCACTTCGATAACAGGCCGCAACTGCTGAAAACCCGCTCCGGTTGCCGCCGCACGGACTTTGGCAGTCACGCTGTCATCGTCGAGGTGCGTCGCCTGTCCGCAATCGTCGCAGACCAGGAAGATGCAGTCGTGAACGCAATCGGGGTGCTGGTTGGCGACATAGGCATTTACGCTTTCGACGCGGCGCGCGATGTTCGCGGAGACGAAAAGATCGAGGATGCGGTACACGCTGTTTGCGGCGATCCGGCGGCCTTCGGATTTCGAGACTGCTTCGGCAATATCATAAGCGCTGGCGGGTTTTTCGAATTTGGAGAGGACAGCGTAGATTGAGGCGCGCATCGCCGTCCATTGTTCGCCCGACCCTTCGAGTGCGGTCTGTGCGGCTTCAGCCATTGGCCTGCCGTGATGCAAAGTATGATCGTGAGCGCCCACCAAACGGACATAGGCTTGGTTCAGACCAATGCCAAGCGATTGAGATAATGGCCGGTCGCCAAAAGCGCCACGCCAAGCATGGTCGCGACCATTTCCGAACCACCGTGCGGCAGCGTCAGCGCCGCTGTCATTGCACCGATGCCGAGCCCACCGATCGAGGGGGGCAGAAAGCGGCCATGCTGGCGGATACCGTTGCCAAGCGCGACGATGCCGAGGAGAAGAGCGAGGGCCAAACCGACTTCGTGAATCAACGGACTGCCCAGCAAACCGCCAACGGTCGACAACGTGCCGAACAGCAAGGCTGTCACGAGGCAGTGCACCAGGCACAGCCCAGACAGCGTCATCGCGATGCGGTCCATTATTCCGTTTTTGACGATGCTAGCGGTCAAGTTCGATTCCTGTCGCTGAGCCTATGACACTACCGCCGCTAAGTTACAACATATCATCGCAAAAAAAGCGGACCCTTTTGCGCGGGTTCGGCGTTGTAATTTGCTGGAGCGAGGTGGACCGATGTTGATCATGTTTGGCAAAAGCGCGCGCAGCAAGCGCGAAACCAGCAGGTGGCAAAAGCACTGGTCAATGAGCATGGCAAGCATGCTGAATCCGTTGTCCGTGAAAAGATTGCCGCGACCGCTTGGCGAAGCCGTGATCAAGCACTCTGGTTTCGAGTCGAGAAGCATGTGAAAGCTTTGCTACGCTAGACACCCCGCGTTATTGCGAGCGAAAAGCCCTTGTGTTGCAAATCGGCAACACCATATCGCGGTGAAAGAAAGGGACATGATGAACCTCGAGCTTTTTACTGACCGCGCCAAGGGTTTTCTCCAATCGGCGCAGACCGTTGCCATCCGCCTGTCGCACCAACGTATCGCGCCCGAGCATTTGCTCAAGGCCTTGCTCGAGGACAGCGAAGGCATGGCGGCGGGCTTGATCAAGAAGGCCGGGGCCAATGCGGGTGTCGCCGTGCGCGAAACCGATGCGGCGCTGGCTAAACATGCCGCGGTATCGGGCGGTGGTGCGCAACAGACGCCGGGGCTCGACAACGATCTGGTGCGCTTGCTCGATCAGGCCGAGGGCGTCGCGAAGAAAGCAGGGGATAGCTATGTTACCGTCGAACGGTTGCTGCTTGCGCTGACGCTGGCGACGACGACGGCGGCGGGCAAGGCGCTGGCAGCGGCGGGCCTGAAAGCCGAGGCGCTGAATGCGGCGATCAACGACCTGCGCGGCGGGCGGACAGCGGACACGCAATCCGCTGAGGACCGTTATGATGCACTCAAGAAATTTGCCCGCGACCTGACCCAGGCCGCGCGTGACGGCAAGCTCGACCCCGTGATCGGTCGCGACGAGGAAATTCGCCGGACAATCCAAATTCTGGCGCGGCGGACTAAGAACAATCCCGTCCTGATCGGCGAACCAGGCGTCGGCAAGACCGCGATTGCCGAAGGGCTGGCGCTGCGCATTGCCAATGGCGACGTGCCCGACGGGATCAAGGGCCGCGACCTGATGTCGCTCGACATGGGTGCGCTGATTGCGGGGGCGAAATATCGCGGCGAATTCGAAGAGCGGCTGAAAGGTGTGCTCGACGAAGTGCGAGGGGCCGAGGGGCAGATCATCCTGTTCATCGACGAGATGCACACGCTGATCGGTGCAGGCAAAACCGACGGCGCGATGGATGCGTCGAACATGATCAAGCCTGCGCTTGCGCGTGGGGAACTGCACTGCATCGGGGCAACGACACTCGATGAGTACCGCAAATATGTCGAGAAAGACGCGGCGCTGCAGCGACGGTTCCAGCCGGTCTTTGTCGGGGAACCGACAGTTGAGGACACCGTGTCCATCTTGCGCGGGCTCAAGGAAAAATACGAGCTGCACCACGGTGTGCGCATCACTGATGCCGCGATTGTCGCGGCGTCGGCGCTCTCGCATCGATATATCACTGACCGTTTCCTGCCCGACAAAGCCATCGATCTGATGGACGAAGCGGCTTCGCGCCTGCGTATGGAAGTCGAATCGAAGCCTGAGGAAATTGAAAGCCTCGACCGGCGGATCATTCAGATGAAAATCGAAGGTCTCGCGCTCGAAAAGGAAAGCGATGCGGCATCGAAGGACCGCCTGGGCACCATTCGCAAGGATCAGGCCGATCTTGAGGAGCAATCGG
>JAYUYR010000187.1:0-5049 GCA_043752405.1 Sphingomonas sp.
CGCCAAAGCCGCCGAGTTCGTCGGGAGGATGGAAGCGGGCGACATCGACATCGTCATCGGCACGCAGTTGGTGACCAAAGGCTATCACTTCCCGAACCTCACGCTCGTCGGCGTGATCGATGCCGATCTCGGGCTTCAAGGCGGTGACTTGCGCGCCGCCGAACGCAGTTTCCAGCAAATTGCGCAAGTGAGCGGGCGGGCGGGTCGGGGCACCAAACCGGGTCGAGTTTTCGTACAGACGCACGAGCCGAACGCCCCCGTCGTCCGCGCGCTCGTATCGGGCGATGCCGAGAGCTTCTACACGGCCGAAACCGAAAGCCGCCGCGAAGCCAATGCACCGCCATTCGGGCGTATGGCAGCAATCATCGTTTCATCCGAAAACCTACGTGAAGCGCAGGCGACGGCTCAGGCCATTGCCCGCGCCGCGCCGATGGTCGAGGGGATGGACGTTTATGGCCCCGCCCCCGCCCCGCTTGCCATGCTACGCGGGCGGCACCGCCAACGGCTGCTGGTCCACGCCCGCCGCGCACTGGCCGTGCAAGACGTGATGCGCGAATGGCTGGGTTCCGTGACGGTTCCGCGCGGCACCCGTGTCGCGGTTGATGTCGATCCGTACAGTTTTGTGTAAAGGCGCCTCATGATCCGCCAATTGACCGCGCTCCTCGCACTGCTTTGCACTGTGCCCCCCGTACTCGCCCAGGAAAACCCCGACATCGATGCCGCCGCGCGCAGTGTTGTACGCGTTGTTGTTCTCGCCACCGATGAAAGCGGGTCACGACGGGAGTTGGGCATGGGCAGCGGCGTTGCGATTTCGCCGACACGGATTGTGACCAATGCGCATGTCGTCGAAGCAGCCGTCGCACGTGGTGGTTTTGTTGGGATTGTGCCGTCCGAAGGGCGCAAGCGCTATGTCGGCGAAGTTGTCGCTTATTCCGCTGACCTTGATCTGGCTATCATCGCGCTGAAGTCCGGGCGCATTACACCGGCGACGGTTTATGCCGGTAGGCTCGCCGATGGATCGGCGGTAGCAGCGCTGGGTTATCCCTATGGCGTGGATCGGGCGATGGCGTCGGGCGTGGATGAAGTTATCCGCCCGCAATCGCCGGTCAAAAGCCTGGGCCATGTCGGCGGGCGAAGAGCCAACGAACGTTTCGAGACGGTGCTGCACGATGCAGCTATCGGTCGCGGAAATTCGGGCGGTCCTCTGATCGATGCCTGTGGCCGGGTCGTAGGTATCAACAGTTTCCTGTCGGTCAGTGAGGGTATCGATTCGACTTTTGCTTTTGCAATTTCGGCGAGCGAGCTGAATGCCTTCCTGAACAAATCAAAAGTCACGCCGGCAGTGTCGATGACGCCTTGCCTGTCGCAAGGTGATGCCGCAGCGCGCGAGGCAGCGCTGACGCGCGCCGAGCAGGATGCCGCCGCCGTCGAGGCCAAACGCGCCGACGGCGATATGGCCAAAGCCGCCACCGAAAAATTGCGAATCCGTGACGACATATCGGGCGAACGCGAAAACGGCATTGCGGTTGCGGTTGCGTTCTTCGGGCTAGGGCTGCTCGCAGCGGTCGGCGGGATCGTCGTGCTCGGGCGGCCGACGCACGAACAACGGCGCCTGGCGCCGGTCGCGCTGATGCTCGCGGGGCTGGCCATGCTTGGCGCAGTATTCGTATTTCTGGCGCGGCCGAAAATGTCCGAAGTCGAGGATCGCTATGTCGCGGCGCACCCTGCCAAACCCGCGGCGGAGGCCGCTTTTGCCGAAACCGGCGGCGCCAAGCTGTGCACGATCAACCTTGACCGCAGCCGTGTGACGGTCTCGAAAACGGACGATGTTCCGTTGACCTGGAAGGATGACGGCTGCGCCAACGGCAATACGCAATATGGATCGAACGCCGCTGTCTGGAGCCGGACCTTCGTGCCAAACGGCGAGGCGACGGTGACAATCCAGAGCTATGACCCGGCCAAGACGCGCTACACCGTCGAACGCTATTTGATGGGAGCAGATGCGATGGACAGGGCGCGCAGCATAAGGGCACGGTACAAGAATAATGCCTGCACCACCGACGTGGCTCAACGCCAGTCAGTCGCCGACATGGAAAGCGCAATTCGTGCTGTGTTACCCCCCGCGCCGAACGAGCGGTTGGTATTCGATTGCAGACGCGGAACCTCGCCAGCGCAAGCCGGTTGATGTGACTCCTCAAACCAAGGATTCACCCATGGAAATCACCGACGCCCTGAAAGAAGATCACGAAGAGCTCAAAGCGCTGATCGCCACCGTCAATGACAGTGACGATTCCGAAGAGATCAAGATGGCTTTTACCCAGTTTGCTGAACTACTTGGCAAACATTCAAAGGCCGAAGAGAAGGTCGTCTATGACGCGTTGATCGGCACTGGTGACGAAGAGACCGAGATGGAGGGATATGAAGGTTACACCGAGCATATGCTCGCGGAGACCCTGCTGAAAAAGCTGAAAGAGGGTGCGGACGTCACCGGCCCCGAATGGAAAGCCGAAGCCAAGGTGATGCAGGAGATCCTCGAACATCATATCGAGGAAGAGGAAGACGAGATCTTCGATGCGGTCGAGAATAATTTCGAAGACGGGGAACGCGAAGAAATGGGCGTTGAGTTCGAGCGGCTCAAAGGCGAGATTCAGCCCGCATAACCCCGGAAAAGGGTCAGACGGTTACGCCCTCGGCGAGGATCGTCAGACCCTTTTCACCAACTTCGGCAAAGCCGCCGGTGATCATGATCTCGGTCGGCGTTGCGCCGTCGGTCAAATAGACGCGCACAGTGCCATCCCGCAGCGAGGTCATCACCGGCGCATGCCCGGCAAGGATACCCATGTCACCCTCGCTGCCCGGGATCGTGACCATATAAGCGTCTTCGGAACGGACTAGCCGTTCGGGCGTGACGATTTCAAAGTGGAGCTGCGCCAAGATTTAGGCCTCTTCCGCCAGTTTTTGCGCCTTGGCGACGGCTTCTTCTATGCCGCCAACCATGTAGAACGCGGCTTCGGGCAGATGGTCATATTCGCCATCAACGACGGCCTTGAACGACTTCACCGTGTCCTCGACTTGCACGAATTTTCCGCTGATGCCGGTGAAGACTTCGGCGACGTGGAACGGCTGCGAGAGGAACTTCTGGATCTTGCGCGCGCGGCTGACGGTCAAACGGTCGTCTTCCGACAGCTCATCCATGCCGAGAATGGCGATGATATCCTGCAGCGATTTATATTTCTGCAATGTTTCCTGAACCTTACGCGCAGTGTCGTAATGCTCCTGCCCAACGACGGCTGGAGTCAGAACGCGCGATGTCGAGTCAAGAGGATCAACGGCCGGATATATGCCAAGTTCAGAGATTGCGCGGTTGAGCGTGGTCGTCGCATCCAAGTGGGCAAACGACGTCGCAGGCGCCGGATCGGTCAAATCGTCGGCGGGAACATAGATCGCCTGAACCGACGTGATCGAGCCCTTGTTGGTCGACGTAATGCGTTCCTGCAGCGCACCCATGTCGGTGGACAGGGTGGGCTGGTATCCCACCGCCGAAGGAATACGGCCAAGCAGTGCCGACACTTCCGAACCCGCTTGTGTGAAACGGAAAATGTTGTCGACGAAGAACAGCACGTCCTGCCCTTCGGTATCACGGAAATATTCGGCGATCGTCAGGCCCGATAGCGCGACGCGAGCACGCGCGCCGGGAGGTTCGTTCATCTGGCCAAACACGAGCGCGACCTTTGATCCTTCCGGCGTCGGGTTACCGTCGGCGTCCTTGGCGATAACGCCTGCGTCGAGAAATTCATGATAAAGATCATTGCCTTCGCGCGTGCGTTCGCCAACGCCTGCGAACACCGACACGCCGCCGTGGCCCTTGGCGATGTTATTAATAAGTTCCTGAATAAGAACCGTTTTCCCAACGCCAGCACCACCAAAAAGTCCAATCTTGCCGCCGCGCGCATAAGGCGCGAGCAAGTCGATGACCTTGATGCCCGTAACCAGGATCGCGGCCTCGGTCGACTGGTCGGCAAAGGCCGGAGCCTCGGCGTGGATCGGGTTGCGCTTGGCGGCACCCACCGGACCGCGCTCGTCGATCGGCTCGCCGATCACGTTGACGATCCGGCCCAGGGTCATCGGGCCGACCGGCACGGTGATCTGGCCGCCGGTGTCGGCGACCTTCTGGCCGCGGGTCAGCCCGTCGGTCGAATCCATCGCGATGGTGCGGACGGTGTTCTCGCCGAGGTGCTGTGCGACCTCGAGGACCAGACGGTTGCCGTTGTTGTCGGTCTCAAGCGCCGAGAGGATCGCGGGCAACTCGCCATCGAAGCTGACGTCGACGACCGCGCCGATGACCTGGCTGATCCGGCCGGTGCCGTGGTTGTAGTTGAGAACGGTGCTTTCAAGCACGGGGGCGGTGGCCATTTTCGTTTCCTTGCCTTGAATTTCTTAAAGCGCTTCGGCGCCAGCGATGATCTCGATCAGTTCGGTCGTAATCGCGGCCTGGCGGCTGCGGTTGTACTGGATGGTCAGCTTGCTGATCAGGTCGCCCGCGTTGCGGGTGGCGTTGTCCATCGCGGTCATCGAGGCGCCTTGCTCAGACGCCATGTTTTCGAGCAGCGCGCCGAACAGCTGGGTCTTGAGGTAGCGCGGGAGCAGCTCGGCGAGGATTTCCTCCTCGTCGGGCTCGTATTCCACCGCCGCGCCAGTGTCGGTCGGCGCGACTGTCGGGGCGGGGACGGGGATGATTTGTTGCTCGGTCGGCTCCTGGACCAGCGCCGACTTGAACTTCGAGTAGAACAGGTGGGCGACGTCGAACTTGCCCGCCTCATAGAACGCGACCAACTCGGCGACGATCTTCTCGGCCTCGGCATAGCCGGCTTCGCGCACCGTGGTGGTGTCGAACGCCGACAGCCCGCCCTTCGGATAGGCCCGCGCGATCGGCGCACGGCCCTTGCGGCCGACGGTGTAGAACAGCACGGTCTTGCCTGAGGCCGTCAGTTCCTTGGCCTTGGCCAGCGCCGCACGGACGATGTTCGAGTTGAACGCGCCCGCCAGCCC
>JAYUYR010000188.1:0-12247 GCA_043752405.1 Sphingomonas sp.
GTGTGGGTGAAACCATCGGGGTGCAGGGCACGTAGCTGACATCAGGTTCAGCGAAAGGTTTTTGTGATGCGCTTTGTTCTCAAATCCGAATTCACACAGCTGTTTGCGGCTGGTTTTGCGTTTGCGGCAGTTGCGATGCTCGCGCTGACGCCGGGATTGCTGTAACCTCTTGCTGAAATGACGCGAACGATGGCCATGACACTTCGAACCACACTCGCCGCCGGTGGTTTTGGCGCAGTTGCGCTTTTCCTTGTTTCGCCGGGCACGTTCGCTGCCGAGCGCACGGTGCTCGTGCCCATGCCGGTGGTCGATGCTGCTCCGGTAGGTAACAGCGCGACAGCGGTGCTCGCGGGCGGGTGTTTCTGGGGCATGGAAGCCGTGTTCAGCCATCTGAACGGCGTGACGTCAGTCGTTTCGGGCTATGCCGGTGGGACTGCCGCCGACGCGACTTATGCCAAAGTCAGCGCCGAAACGACGCGCCATGCCGAAGCGATTCGCATCACGTACGATCCGCGCAAGATCAGCTATGCGACCTTGCTGCGCGTTTATTTTTCGGTCGCGCATAACCCGACGCAGTTGAACCGGCAGGGGCCGGACACCGGCGCCAGCTATCGCTCTGCAGTGTTCGTGCAAACGCCCAATCAGGCGCGTGTAGCGCGTGCCTATGTCGCGCAAATCGGCAAAAGCGGCGTGTGGGGCGCGCCGGTGGTGACACGGATCGAGTCGGGTGGGTTCTACAACGCTGAACCCTATCATCAGGACTTTGCGTTTAAGAACCCCAATCACGGCTATATCCGCATGTGGGACGCACCCAAGGTTGCGGCGCTAAAGAAGACGTTTCCGGCGCTGTGGGTCGCGAAACCGGCGGCGTGAGAGCCGAAGGCAGGAAGTAAGTAAGTATTTCACACAAAGGCGCAAAGACACGAAGAGAGTGCATTTCCTTCGTGCCTTTGCTCCTTCGTGTGACTCAACTTCTGTTTTTTTAGGCCGCGAGCGGAAAGCTCAGCAGTCGATCATTCACGGGAATAAGGGCGCGGGCGTCATTGCCGACGGCTTTCAATATTTCGGGATGCCCGGCATCGAGCCCGCCGGTCAGGGATCCGAACGCCGGGAGGATCAGCTTGGTGGTGCTGGCCACAAAACAGCGGCGCGCGATGTTGCGACCGCGGATCGCCACACGAAGCTTGGGGTGGAAATGGCCCGAAAGTTCGGGGCGTGGGTCAGCGGGGTCGGCTTCGTGGCGTAGGATCAGGCCATCGACGGTGGCTTCGGGCATAATCCGCCCGCCGAAGGGGTCGTCAAGCGCGTGGTCGTGGTTGCCGGTCACCCAGACCCAGTCGACCCGTGCCGTCAGCTCGCGCAGCATATCTGCCGCTTTGGAAGGCAGGCGTCGGCTCGCGGCGCTGTCATGGAAACTGTCGCCGAGGCACCAGAGTTCGCGGGGGCCAGTCGCCGCGACCAATGCATTCAGATCGGCAAGAGTCGCGATTGAATCATAAGGCGGCAGCATCTGCCCGAATTTGGCAAACCAGCTCGCCTTTTCGAAGTGTAGATCGGCAACAATCAGCGCACGGCGCGCGGGCCAGAACAGCGCCCCTTGCGGGAGTGCGTGCAGGATGTGGCCTGCGAATTCAAACGCGCTCATCCGCCCTTGCCGGGTGGCAGGAAGCGAACCTTGCGCTGGGCGAAATCAACCGAGACACGGCGGAAACCGCGCAAACTGTCCATGCCGAGCAGCATGGCGGGCTTGGTTTCGAGGCCATAGCGCTTGAACGGATGCGCGTCGGCAAAGGCAACGACGGCATTCGTCAACGTCAGGCCGGCGAGACGAATGCTGCCGACGGCGGCATATTCGGCCCCCAGCTTGCCGCCGGTCACATCGATCAATTCGGTCTTGAAGAATTGCATCCTGCGGTTGCGCTTCGACAGCAGCGCGCGGAGCGGCGCATTGCCGATCGTGCTTTCGGCGCCCGAATCGATGATGACAGTGATCGGGGTGCCATCGACGTCGGCGTCGACCAGCACCAGTTGCCCAAAGCGTGACCGCGCGGTGACGACGATGGTGTCGGAATCATAGGCTTCCTTCTCTCCCGCACGCAAGATCGAGAGGGTGCGCTTGGCAAAATCCATAACGACACGCCGCCCTTTCAGCGTATCGATGCCGAGCAGGCCGTGCCCGCCGAGATAAGCCTCCATCAGCGCGGGTGCGTTGATGGCATAGGTCGTCTGGCCCGCAAGCGTCAGGCTGGGCACGGTCACGGTCGTGGCGGGGCTTACGCCGGTCATGCTGTGCATCGTCACGGTTTTGCCAGCCACGAGTTTAAGCAGCGACGCCAGTTCCTGCGACACCACGGTGCGGTCGGACCCGGTGTCGACGACAAACTGAAACGGGCCGCGCCCCTCGATGGTCACGGGCACGGTCATCCGCATGGCCAGGTCGCTGCGCGTCCCGACGGTGGCGACTAAATCAGAAGGGTTCGCAACAGTTTCGGCAGTGGCTGCGGGAGCCAGCACCAGCGCGATCACGGCCAGAGCGTAGCGCATCACGATCTCTCCATTCGCACAGAACATGCCACGAACAAAGGGCCGCGAACAGCAAAATCATCAATCGATCCGCATGGCCTCGGCAGCGAGTCCTTCGGCCTCGACCAGCAGCGCGTCATCGACTGTCCCTTGCGGAACGCTTTCGCGGCCGATCATGACGAGGACCGGCACGGCGAGCGGTGTAACGCGCGGCACGTCGTTGTGGAGGATGGTGTCGGCGGCGCGGTCGAGCAGGTTCGCCAGGCGCCCCACGTCGGTCATCTTGGCGCGGGCATCGGCCCAGGCGGCCTTGAGCAAAAGATGGCCGGGTTCGTAGCGGCGCAGGACATCGTAGATAAGGTCGGTCGAAAAGGTGACCTGCTTGCCCGATTTGCGTGTGCCGGGATGCTGACGCTCGACCAGCCCGCCGATGACAGCGACTTCACGGAAGGCGCGCTTGAGCAGGTGCGACGACTCGACCCACTCGACAAATTCATCGGCGAGGATGTCAGCGGAAAACAACGCCCGCGGATCCGTGACCGGGTCGAGGCTGAAGGTCGCCAGCGCATAGTCATTGGCGACGAAGCCGATAGGTTTAAGGCCGCGCTTCTCCATCCGCTTGGTCAGCAGCATCCCCAGCGACTGGTGCGCATTCCAGCCCTCGAACGGATAGGCGACCATGTAATGCCGCCCGTGATGCGGAAACGTCTCTACGAGCAATTCGCCCGGCGCGGGCATTTTCGAGCGACGCTGCTGCACTTCGAGCCATTCGCGGACGTCGGGCGGAAAGCGTTCCCATTCGCTGTCATCGTAGAGGAACCCGCGCACTCGATCCGCCAGATTGGTCGACAGCGGCATGCGCGCGCCGCCATAACTGGGGATGCGCGCCGGACGGCTGGTCGCGCGGACGATCAGGTCTTCGGTGTCGATACGTTCGACCTCGAGGCTGATCCCCGAGAAGAAGAAAGTGTCGCCGGGAGTGAGCGTGGCGGCGAACCCCTCCTCGACGCGCCCCAACTTGCGGCCGTTTTTGAACCGCACGGTCAACATCGCAGCTTCGACGATGATTCCGGCGTTCATGCGGTGCTGGGTGATGAATTTGGGATGCGACACACGCCACACTGCCTGTCCTGAGCCTGTCGAAGGATCGCCTGTTCTGGTCAGGCGTTTGAACTTGTCATAGGCGCGTAGCGAATAACCGCCTGTGGCGATGAAATCGAGAACGGCGGCGAAGGTTTCGGGGGTCAGCGCGCTATAGGCAAGTGCGCTTTGCACTTCGGCCAGCATCCGCGCTTCTTCGAAGGGTGCCGCGCAGGCACAGGCCATCAGGTGCTGGGCGAGGACATCGAGGCTGCCGCTGAGGAAGATATCGGGGTCGAGTTCGCCGGCCTCCACCGCATCCAGCGCCGCACGTGCCTCGAGATATTCGAAGCGGTTGCCGGGGACGAGGACCGCTTCGGACGGCTCGTCAAGCCGGTGGTTGGCGCGGCCGATCCGCTGCAAGAGTCGCGACGAACCCTTGGGCGCGCCCATCTGGACGACGCAGTCGACATTGCCCCAGTCGATACCGAGATCGAGGCTGGACGTCGCGACCAGTCCACGCAATTTGTTGTCCGCCATTGCCGCCTCCACCTTGCGCCGCGCTTCGATGTCGAGGCTGCCGTGGTGGATGCCGATGGGAAGCCGCCCCTCGTTAACCTTCCACAAGTCCTGAAAGATCAGCTCGGTGAGCGCGCGGGTGTTGCAGAAGATGAGCGTCGTATCGTGCGCTTCGATCTGCGCCATGACTTGTGGTGCTGCATAGCGGCCCGAATGCCCCGCCCACGGCACGCGGCCTTCGGGCAAGAGGATCGTGATGTCGGGCTCGGCGCCTTTGTCGCCCTGAACCACCGTTACCGCATCGATGTCGCCATAGGGCGCGAGCCAAGCGCGGTAGGCATCGGGATCGGCAACAGTCGCCGACAGCGCGACGCGGCGAACGTCTGGAGCGATGCTTTGCAGGCGGGCGAGGCCCAAGGAGAGCAAATCGCCGCGTTTGCCGGTCGCAAAAGCGTGGACTTCGTCGATAACGACCGTTTTCAGGCCCGCGAACATCGTCAGGCTGTCGGGATAGCTGAGTAGCAGGCTCAGCGATTCAGGCGTGGTGAGGAGGATATGCGGCGGGCGTTCGCGCTGGCGCTTCTTGCGGTCCGACGGGGTGTCCCCGGTGCGTGACTCTACACGGATGGGCAGCGCCATTTCGTCGATGGGAGTCAGTAGATTGCGTCGGACGTCGACCGCCAGCGCCTTGAGCGGGGAGATGTAGAGGGTGTGTAATCCATCTTCCAGCGCCTCAATCAATTCAACCAGCGTCGGCAAAAAACCTGCCAGTGTCTTCCCTGAACCCGTTGGTGCGACGAGAAGTGCGTGGCGGCCGGCGCGGGCGGCGTCGAGCATTTCGAGCTGATGCCGTCGAGCAATCCAGCCCTTGGCCGCGAACCAGTCGGTCAGCACGTCAGGGAGTTTGGGTGGTAGGTGGGAATCAGTCGGCACAATGCGCATATAGGTGTGATGGCACGATTAGGCGCATGGATCGAACCGCATCCGCACGGTATCTACATTCCCCCCGCCGATGCGTGGGTGGACCCGTCGCGCGCCGTCCCGCGTGCGCTCGTCACACACGGCCATGCCGATCATGCACGCGGGGGGCATGGCGCAGTGTGGGCGACGCCCGAGACACTCGCCATCATGGGCGTAAGATACGGAGAACAGGCGGGGCATCCGGTCGGCTATGGCGAAAGTGTGCAAGTCGGCGATGTGAAGGCGACGTTCGTGCCCGCCGGGCATGTGCTGGGGTCGGCGCAGATATTGCTCGAATATGCGGGCGAGCGCGTCGTCGTGTCGGGTGATTACAAGCGGCGCGCCGACCCGACCTGCGCGCTGTTCGAGCCGGTGCCGTGCGACATTTTCATCACCGAAGCGACGTTCGGGTTGCCTGTGTTCCGCCATCCCGAAACGCGCGACGAAATGGCAAAGCTGCTCGCGGCGCAGGCGGCGGAATCCGAACGCTGTATGCTGGTCGGCGCCTATGCGCTGGGCAAAGCGCAGCGGGTGATCGCCGAACTGCGTGCGTTGGGGCATGACGCGCCGATCTATATCCACGGCGCGATGCAGCGGCTGTGCGATCTGTATCGTGAATGGGGCGTCGACCTTGGCGAGCTTCGGCCTGCACTGGTCGCAAGCAAAGAAGAGATGCGCGGGCACATCGTCATCGCACCGCCGTCGGCGCTCAATGATCGCTGGTCGCGCCGCCTGCCCGACCCGATCACGGCGATGGCCAGCGGCTGGATGCGCATCCGCCAGCGCGCGGTGCAGCGCGGCGTCGAACTGCCGCTGATTCTGTCCGACCATGCCGACTGGGACGAACTGACCGCAACGCTGACCGAAATCGCGCCGAAGGAAGTGTGGGTAACACACGGCCGGGAAGAAGCGCTGATGCATTGGTGCATGACCCGCCAGATCAAAGCGCGGGCGCTGGATTTGGTGGGGTATGAAGATGAGGATGATTGATGCGCGACTGGGCTAGCATCGAGGTGAACAGTCGCGCCGGGCTTCGATCCTGGCTGGAGGCAAATTACCGGCAGACCGAGCCGGTCTGGCTGATTTCAGCCAAGAAGGCGGCGGGCGCTAGTTACATTCCTTATCCTGAAATTGTTGAGGAGGCGCTTTGCTGGGGATGGGTCGACAGCCTGCCGCGCGCACTTGATGCAACGCGCTCTATGCTGCTGATCAGTCCACGAAAGACGGGCAGCGCATGGTCCGCCCCCAATCGCGAACGGGTTAACCGTTTGATTAGTCGCGGTTTGATGCAGCCTGCTGGTTTGGCCAAGGTCGTAGCGGCCAAAGCAGACGGATTGTGGAGTTTCCTGACAAGCGCCGAAAACGGGGTCGAGCCCGAAGACTTGCGTTGCGCACTCGATGCGAACCTGGCGGCGCGGCAGGGATACAACGCATTTAGTGGCCCAGTGAGGCGCCGAATTCTTGAATCGCTACTCCGTGCGAAAGGATCCGATACGCGTGCGGCGCGAATCCTGAAAATTGTAGAAGGCGCGGCAACGGGCCTCGATCCGCTTGCGTGGAAACCAAAGCGATAAGGGACGGTGCCCCCTGTTCCACGGCGAGACTAAACTTCTTCTACAAAACTCAACCCAGCATTTGCTTCGAGCCGCGTCAGTAACGCCCCCGCCATCAGCCCGCCCGGCGTGAAGATGCCGCCGCCGCTTTCGGTTTCGTTCAGGGTCAGTGCGGCTTCGGTGATCATCTTGGATGTGCTGCCATATCCCGGATCACGGTCGCCTTTGACGACCAGTCTTACGGGGTCGCGGCCGGGCATTTCGGCGGTGAACAGGAGTTCGTATGACCCGTTCTCGCGATCCTCTTTGCTCGGCCCTTCGCCGGGTTCGGGCATTTTGCCGTCGCCGAAGGGGTTCATCTTCGCGACGGCTTCGGCCATTGCCTTGCCCGCTTCACCGATGGTGGTCAGCATCATTTCGTCATAGACGAAGTCCGCGCCGTAGCCGGTGCCCTCGCCTTGGGCCGCAAGCAGAAAATTGCTGCGGTGGACATTCTTGGTGTTGATCGGCGCCATGACGAAGGGGACGGCCCAACCCTTTTCTGCGCGGTCATATTCGGGGATGAGGCCGGTCGGCTGGTGCGGGCCGTCGAAGCCGGGGGTGAGCGCGAACGGATTGGTGAGCAGGCCGAACAGTTTCGGGTTTTTGCCGACGGCGGCCATCGTCGCTTTCATGCTCGCAACGGTGCCACCCGATGCGCCGCCCTTCATCGAGCGGACGCGGCATTTGATGCGTGGGGCAGCGGTGCCGAAGCGGTCCTTCACGGTTTCCTGCAAGCGCCAGACGCCGAGGTCGAACGGAATCGAATCGAACCCGCACGAGAAAACGATGCGCGCGCCCGACGCTTTGGCGGCGGCATCATGCGCGTCGATCATCTGGCGCATCCAGACGGGCTCGCCGCACAGATCGACATAGGAGGCCCCGGTCTCGGCACAGGCTGCGACAAGGTCATTGCCGTAAAGCTGATAGGGGCCGACCGTCGTGATGATCGTCCGCGCGCGGGCGCACATGGCGCGGATCGAAGCGGGATCGTCGGCATCGGCGACGACCAGCGGCGTGTCGGCAGGGGCGCCGATGAGGTCGCGGACTTCGGCGAGCTTGGCAGCGGACCGTCCCGCCATCGCCCAGCCTGTGATCCCGCGCGTGACCAGATACTCGGCGACCAAGCGCCCGGTGAACCCTGTCGCGCCATAGACGATGATATCGAATTCTGCCTTGCGCATGATGCCCCTCTCTCGATGTGAGCGCGTTGTCGGCCATCTTTGCGCAGGCGGTCAAGGGTTTACATCGGGCGGATAAGCTTGGCGGCGCGCCCCTGGGTAAAGACGAATTTGCGCATCGCGCGCTCGCCATCCAAGTGCATGGTCAGTCTAACCGGGGTTGCGGTAACGCACTCTGAACGTGCGCCTTGTGCATCTTGACCGGCTGGTCCGCGCGTTGCGGACCAACCTTTTAGGCTTTGAAAATTACCGGTGGCCTTGAATTTTACCGCAGCATCGACCTGAGCGGACCATGCGACGGGTACGGCAGCAGCGCTACATCATGCGGTGCAACTTTGTCTGCTGGCCCTTCTTAAAGGTGTAGCGCTGTATTGCTTTGTCACCGACAATATGCAGTGTCATTTCGATTGTGTCGCCAATGAAGCGGCCTTCGATATGGGCATCGCGCATGGCCGGAGCCGTACCGACACGATCGGGGCCGGGGGTGTAGGCATGATACCGAGCGGTGCTCTTGAACCGGCCTTTGGCGTCGGTATTGATCGGCCCATCAATCGCTGCTTCGGCATGACCCCACTCGATTCTGCTTTGGTGCGCACCGATGGTGAGGACGGCGTCTTTTGCACCCCATATGCCGTTTGCGGCGGCTGGCGCGGCAGCCAAGCTGGACGGTAGCATGAGAACAACTCCCAAAAATGCAGCGGTGCCAAAAACCGAACGCAGAGATTGTGACAGAATCATATTATGGACCATTGCAAAGACTCCATAGATTAATTTTAAACAATCATACCACGGCGCCTTGTGCTTGTGCAGAGCGCTTTCATTATGATGCGGCTGCCATCACTGCTGCTCGAAAAACTGTCTCGAAATGTGCCACATTTTTGCGGCGAACGTTCGTTGACAAGCCACTTTCATAGATTAACAAGAGATTAAGGAAAATATTCTGAAGCTTGGTCGAGTCGCAATGTCTTAACCATCCAACTGGGGGATTTATGAAAAATATCAATATCATGGCATTTGGGGCATCCGCGCTCGCGCTGTCTTTAGCAACGCCAGCATCAGCCGCCAGCCTTATCCTCGGTTTCGAAGGATCGGACCAGCTCGCCGCCTGTGCGGTTAACTCATGCTTCCGGCCACCAGACACGATGGGCGCAGTTGGCACGACGCAGTATGTTGAGTTGAACAACGGTATTTTCCGTGTTCATGACAAAGCAACCGGCGCCAATATCTTCACGTCCAGCCCGAGCGATTTTTGGACCAACAAGGTTGGCCTTGGCGCAACCGGTGGTGATCCACGTATCATGTTCGACGCGTCGAGCCAGCGCTGGATTGCGGCGGCTTTTGGTTCGACCAACAATTTAATCAATGTCGGCGTTTCGGCGACCAGCGATGCGCTGGGCGTGTGGAAGGGTATGGCAATTCCCGTGCTGGCCAGCGGAACCGCTGACTATCCCACGCTCGCGCTCGACAATCAGGCCGTCTACATTGGCACGAATAACTTTACGCCGGGCTTTACCGGCACGTCACTTGTCGTGCTGAACCGCAACAACGTGTTTGCGGCAGGCGGGCCAACGACAACTGGCTCGGTGCAGTTCAACACTTCGCTTGCTGGACCTGACAATGGCTTTGCAATCCAGGGCGTCAACAGCACTGATCTGGACGGCGTTGGTCGCATCGTGGCCGATAGCCGCGATTTTAACGCTAACGTTGCCTATAACATCAATAATCCCGGAACGGCGGGTGCGACGCAATCGCCTTCCGCTCTGATCCCGGGCACAGCCTATGCCCAGGCACCGCTTGGCCGCCAGCCAGACGGTACCCGGACGGTTGATACGTTATCGCCACGGATTACCGGCAGTGTGTTCGAAATGAACGGCAAGATCTATTACGCTCACACAGTTGCAGCCAGCGTTGGTGTTGCGGCTGCGGTCCGTGTCGTGGTCCTCGATGCCGTTACAAAGTCAGTGTTGAGCATCACAAACATTGAAGATGCAAATTTTGACTTTTATCAAGGCTCGCTAGCCATCAACAGTACCGGGAAGCTGGTCGTTGGTTATAACCGTTCGGGGTTCCAGAAAACGGACCTGAACGGTGACGGAAAGGCTGACGGCAATATCTCGATCATGGCGCGGGTGTTCAATGCCAACGCTAATGGCACGATCACGCAGACGGACGAAATCATGATCCGCGTCAGTGACACCGGTGATTATCACTGCACAACAGTAACAACCCAGTGCCGTGAACGTTGGGGCGATTATGCCGCGGTCTCGCTCGACCCGTCGAACAACGACAACTTCTGGGTTATCGGTGAATATGCGCGGCCAACAGCAGCGTTTATTCCTGGCTTCACGACGACGCCGCGTTCGATCTGGGGCACCTATATTGGTGTTATCGGGGTGGCTGCAGTTCCTGAATCAAGCACATGGCTGATGATGGTTGCGGGCTTCGGTTTGGTCGGCGGTGCCATCCGGCGCAAGCGCGTAAACAGTGTAACCTACTCGGTCGCTTAAGCTGCGCTTACGTTAGGTTTGTAAAATTCCCCCGGCACTGGCAACAGTGCCGGGGAATTTTGTGCGTCAGGTCAACACCATATAATACAGTGCCCCTAGGCCGCCAGCTTCCTCAGCACGTAACACAAGATGCCGCCATTGAGGAAATATTCGAGCTCGTTGACCGTATCGATTCGGCATTTTGTTTCAAAGGTTTCGGCCGATCCATCGGGGCGGGTGAGTGTGACGGTTACATCCTGGCGCGGGCGGATTTCGGCGATGCCGGTGATTGTGAAGGCCTCCGATCCGTCGAGACGCAATGTCTTGCGGTCCACGCCTTCGACAAACTGCAGCGGCAAGACGCCCATGCCGACGAGGTTCGAGCGGTGGATGCGTTCGAAACTTTCGGTGATGACCGCGCGGACGCCAAGCAGATTGGTGCCCTTGGCCGCCCAGTCGCGCGATGATCCGGTGCCATATTCCTTGCCCGCAATCACGATCAGCGGGGTGCCGTCGGCCTTGTGTCGCATGGCAGCGTCATAAATAGGCATGACTTCACCGTTGTAGCTGGTCATCCCGCCTTCGATGCCGGGGATCATTTCGTTGCGGATACGGATATTGGCGAAGGTGCCGCGCATCATCACTTCATGATGGCCGCGTCGTGCGCCGTAGCTGTTGAAATCGGCTTTGCTGACCTGATGTTCCTGCAGCCACGACCCTGCGGGCGAGTCGGCCTTGATCGACCCCGCGGGGCTGATGTGGTCTGTGGTGATCGAATCGGCGAAGATCGCGAGCAGCTTTGCGTCGATGATATCCGCCGTCGGTGCGGGAGTCATTGACATCCCCTCGAAATAGGGCGGGTTGGCGACATAGGTGGACCCTGCGCGCCACTGATAGGTATCGCTGCCGGTGACGTCGATGGCCTGCCACTTCGCATCGCCCTTGAAGACCTCGGCATAGCGTGCGCGAAACATGCTGCGGTCGATGTTGGCGTCCATGACTTCGCGGACTTCGGCATTGGTCGGCCAGACGTCCTTCAGATAGACCGGGCCGTCGGTGCCTTCGCCAAGGGGAGTAGTCGTGAAATTCTCGGTCACGGTGCCCTTCAGTGCATATGCGACGACCAGCGGTGGCGAGGCGAGGAAGTTGGCGCGCACATCAGGCGACACGCGCCCTTCGAAATTGCGGTTGCCCGACAGCACCGAGGCGGCGACGATGTCATTGCCGTTGATCGCGTCCGAAATCGGCGCGGCAAGCGGCCCACTATTGCCGATGCACGTAGTGCAGCCATAGCCGACAAGGTTGAAGCCGACCGCGTCGAGATCAGCTTGAAGCCCTGATTTGACCAGATAGTCGGTGACGACCTGGCTTCCGGGAGCGAGGCTGGTCTTCACCCATGGTTTGGGCTTCAAACCCAATGCGTTGGCCTTGCGTGCGACAAGGCCGGCGGCGACGAGCACACTGGGGTTCGAGGTATTGGTGCAGCTAGTGATGGCCGCAATCACGACATCGCCATCGCCAATGTCGTGCGTTGCCCCTTCGACGGCCACGCGTTTGAAGCCGTCATGCTTGTAGACGCTGGCGAGTTCGCCGTTGAACACTTCATCGACGTCGGTCAGCGCAACCTTGTCCTGCGGGCGCTTTGGCCCTGCAAGGCTCGGCACCACGCTCGTCATGTCGAGCGACAGCGTGTCAGTGAACACAGGATCGGGCGCATCGGCCAGGCGCCACATACCTTGAGCGCGGGCATAGGCCTCAACGAGCGCAATGGCGCTTTCGTCACGTCCGGTCAGGCGCATGTAGGTGAGCGTTGCATCATCGATCGGGAAAAAGCCGCAGGTCGCGCCATATTCGGGCGCCATATTGGCAATCGTCGCACGGTCGGCCAGACTCAGCGCATCAAGGC
>JAYUYR010000189.1:0-12112 GCA_043752405.1 Sphingomonas sp.
TAGGCGCAAAATTTAAGATTTCTTGGCAGAATTTCACCAGCAGGATGGCGAGCGCGCCGACCATCAGCAGGTAGAATGGCGCCATCAGCCACCGGCTCATAAAAAGGATGCGTTCAACCGCAATTTCCGCCCGGCTATGCGACATTGGCTATTTCCAGTGGTTCATCGACTTCTCAAGGTTGAGGCGCACCGCTTCGAAGAACTGTTCGGTCGTCATCCACGCCTGATCGGGGCCAATCAATATGGCCAGATCCTTGGTCATGCCGCCCTGTTCTACGGTGTAGATGCATGCGCGCTCAAGCGTCTCAGCAAAGCGGATTACGTCAGGAGTCTCGTCGAACTTGCCGCGGTACTTCAGGCCGCCAGTCCAAGCGAAGATCGAGGCGATGGGGTTAGTCGAGGTTGCCTTGCCAGCTTGATACTGACGGTAATGGCGTGTGACCGTTCCATGCGCGGCTTCGGCTTCAACCGTTTTTCCGTCGGGCGTCAGCAGCACCGAAGTCATCAGGCCCAATGACCCAAAGCCCTGTGCCACCTGATCCGACTGCACATCGCCGTCATAATTCTTGCATGCCCAGACGAATTTTCCGGACCATTTGAGCGCTGAGGCGACCATATCGTCAATCAAGCGATGTTCGTAGGTAATCTTCGCTTCGGCGAACTTGTCTTTAAATTCGTTTTCAAAAATTTCAGTGAACAAATCTTTGAATTGGCCGTCATAGGCTTTCAGGATCGTATTTTTGGTCGAAAGATAAAGCGGCCAGCCGCGGCCGAGCGCATAGTTCATGCTGGCGCGGGCGAAATCGCGGATCGATTCGTCGAGATTGTACATGCCCATCGCGATGCCGGACGAGGGAAACTGGAAAACTTCTTCGTCGATGACTTTGCCATCATCGCCTTCGAAGATCATCCGCAATTTGCCGGGGCCGGGCACGCGGAAATCGGTTGCGCGATACTGGTCGCCGAACGCATGGCGACCAACGACAATTGGGTCCGTCCAGCCGGGAATGAGGCGCGGGACATTCTTGATGACGATCGGTTCGCGAAAGACTACGCCGCCGAGGATGTTGCGGATTGTCCCATTGGGCGATTTCCACATGCGTTTCAGGTTGAATTCGGTAACGCGGTCTTCATCGGGTGTGATCGTCGCGCATTTCACACCGACGCCATATTTGGCGATGGCATTGGCCGAATCGACGGTAATCTTGTCGTTGGTCTGGTCACGCACTTCGACCGCGAGATCATAATAATGCAGGTCGATGTCGAGGTAGGGCAGGATGAGCCGGTCGCGAATCCATTGCCAGATAATCCGGGTCATCTCGTCGCCATCAAGCTCGACGACGGGATTTTTTACCTTGATCTTGGACATGCGTGGGCGCTCCTGGGGAGAAGATTTGAGGCGTCGTTAGAGGGGCGGGCCGTCGCAATCAACCATGTGCATCGCCGTGTCAGCGGATTGTAACACCGGCGTCACGGGCTTACACTGCGCATATGGCTTCAAATTCAAACATCCCGACAGCTCCCGGCGGCGTCAAATGGCGCGTTCCGGCGGTTCATCCCGAAGGACGGAAATTCGTTGCAATCGCGGGCGCGATTACGATTGCTGCATGGCTATTGATTCCATCGCTGACTTGGCCGCTCATTGGTCTCACGCTCTGGGTCGCGCTGTTCTTTCGCGATCCACAGCGCGCGGTGCCGCAGGATGACCGTGCTATTGTTGCGCCCGCCGACGGCTTGATCACGCTCATCGAAAGTGTGCCGCCACCGCGCGAGATTGCGGGGCCAGACGGCCTTGGCGATGCGCCGCTGACGCGCGTGTCGATTTTTATGAGTGTGTTCGATGTGCACATCAACCGGACGCCGGTCACGGGTATCGTGAAGAATGTCGTCTATATCGCGGGCAAGTTCCTGAATGCCGATCTTGACAAGGCGAGTGAGGAGAACGAGCGCCAGCATTTCCTCGTCGAGCGCAATGACGGTTTGCGGATCGGCTTCACGCAGATTGCGGGTCTGATCGCGCGGCGGATTGTGCCGTTCGTGAAGACAGGCGATTCGGTGACGGTCGGGCAGCGCGTCGGGCTGATCCGTTTTGGTAGCCGGGTTGATGTGTACCTGCCGGCGGGCACAGCGTCGAAAGTGGTGCTGGGCCAGCGCAGCGTCGCGGGCGAGACGATCCTTGGCATGATCGGCGATAATCATAGCGCGATGGGTGTCAGCCAGTGAAGCCAGCGATGCGCGGCATTCCGCTGCGCACTGTGGCGCCGAATGCGATTACGGCGCTGGCTTTGTGCTTCGGGTTAACGGGGATTCGCTTTGCCATTGCCGCGTCGGGCGCAGAAGGCGTGCCGGACGACTGGATAAAGGCAATTGGCTCGATCATCATTGCGGGCATCCTCGACGGTGTTGACGGGCGGGTCGCGCGTATGTTTCGCGGTGAAAGCCGGTTCGGGGCGGAACTTGATTCATTATCGGACGTGATCGCGTTCGGCGTTTCACCCGCGCTGATCATCTATCTTTGGTCGCTTCAGCATTTTCCGCGCTTTGGCTGGTTTTGCGCACTCGCCTTTGCGGTGTGCCAGGCGCTGCGGCTGGCGCGCTTTAATGCCAGTATCGATGTCGAGGACCAGCCGCACAAATCGGCAGGTTTCCTGACCGGGGTGCCGGCGCCTGCGGGGGCAGGATTGGCCTTTCTGCCACTTTATCTTTGGATTGTTACAAACAACGAAATCTTTCGCCAGCCCTTTATCGTCGCGCCGTGGCTCGCCTTCATCGCAATGCTCATGATTTCAAATGTTGCGACGTTCAGCTGGGGGTCAATCCGCCTGCGCCGCACGATACGGCTTGAGGCCATATTGCTGCTTGCGCTCGTCGGAACTGCCCTGTTCGCAGAACCGCTCTGGACGCTGATCATCGTGTGCATCGGCTATGTCGCGATGATCCCGTTCAGCATTCGCAGCTATTCAAAGGTCAAGCGGCGGCGCGTAGCGGAGCGTGATAGGGGCTTGCCCGACGATGTTGCCGGATCGGCCGACACGGTAAAGTGACCAAGGTTGCGCACGTTGGCGCTGTGCCGCGCAGCGCTGCCGAAACTGATGCCGAAGCGTTCCGAATCGTTACGACGATAAGTCCTATGGTGCCCGACAGCAGTGTCAGCACGATAAAAAATGACAGAAATTCAAGCACTTTGATCACTCCCTAGCAGATGGTTAACGACTCAACATGTCATTCGTTCCCAATGTTCTTGATCTGTTCTTAACATCATCCTTGCTTATCATGCAAGAGGCGATTAACGGGACCGTCCATTCCACATGGGAAGCACCATACCGGTGCCCCGCCGCAAGGCAGGGTCATCGCTTCCCAGAGGTTCAACCGGGTTAGGAGAAACGATTATGGCGGCACCTGTCGTCACGATGCACCAGCTGCTTGATGCTGGCGCACATTTTGGACACCAGACGCACCGCTGGAATCCGAAGATGAAACCTTACATCTTTGGTGACCGCAACGGCGTTCACATTCTTGATTTGTCGCAGACCGTGCCATTGATGGCACGCGCGCTCGACTTTGTGGCGGCTTCGGTCGCGGGCGGCGGCAAGGTGCTGTTTGTCGGCACCAAACGTCAGGCGCAAGAGCCGGTTGCCGAAGCAGCGCGCATGTCGGGCCAGCATTTCGTCAATCACCGCTGGCTGGGCGGCATGCTCACCAACTGGAAGACGATCTCGGGGTCGATCAAGCGCTTCAAGGCGCTTGAAGAGCAGCTTTCGGGTGACACTGCCGGCCTGACAAAGAAAGAAGTCCTTCAGTTGACGCGTGAGAAGGATAAGTTCGAGCTTTCGCTCGGCGGTATCCGCGACATGGGCGGCATTCCCGACGTAATGTTTGTGATTGACGCGAACAAAGAGGAACTGGCGATCAAGGAAGCCAATGTCCTTGGCATTCCCGTTGTCGCTATTCTCGATTCGAACGTTTCGCCCGATGGCATTGCGTTTCCGATTCCGGCGAACGACGATGCGGCACGCGCAATCCGGTTATATTGTGAAGCAATCGGAGCGGCCGCAACGCGCGGTGGCCAGTCGGGTGCTTCAGCACGCGGCGTAGACATTGGCGCGATGGTCGAGCCGCCGGTTGAAACGGCTTTGGTGGTCGAAGAGCCTGTGGCCGAGCCGGTCGCGGAAACGGTCGTAGAAACGCCGGTTGCTGTGGGGGAAGAAGCGGCGGCTGTTGTTGAAACGCCTGCTGCTGACGTTGTCGCAGCCGAAGCCACGGACAAAGAAACAACGGCGTAACATTTGCCCGTCATCCCCGCCTGCGCGGGGATGACGCAGGATTTAGAAGGAATTTAGACATGGCCGAGATCACCGCCGCCAGCGTCAAGGAACTGCGTGAAATTTCGGGCGCGGGTATGATGGATTGTAAGAAGGCACTCGGCGAAACCGACGGCAACATGGACGCCGCAGTCGACTGGCTGCGCACCAAGGGGCTTGCGACCGCTGCCAAGAAAGCGGGACGTACTGCATCCGAAGGGCTGGTCGGCGTTGTTGTCAGTGGTAACACGGGCGCCGCCGTCGAGGTGAACAGCGAAACCGATTTCGTTGCCAAGAACGACCAGTTTCAGAGCTTTGTCCGCGGCGTGACCGAACTTGCGCTGACGCATGGCGCAACAATCGAGGCGCTTGCTGCCGCGCCAATGGGCGATAGCACCGTGCAGGACGTTCTGACCGCGAACATTGCCACGATCGGCGAGAACCAGTCGCTGCGCCGCGTTGCCACTGTGTCGGTCAACGAAGGTGCGGTCATATCCTACGTCCATAATGCAGCGGCGCCTGGTCTCGGCAAGATCGGCGTGCTCGTCGCGCTTGAGGGCAGTGCCGACAAGGGTGCCATCGAAACGCTGGGCAAACAGCTTGCGATGCACATTGCCGCCGCGAGCCCGCTGGCACTCCACGGCGAAGGTCTGGATGCGGCGCTGGTCGATCGCGAGCGCGCGATTGCAATGGAAAAGGCTGCCGAAAGTGGCAAGCCCGCCGAGATCATCGGCAAGATGGTCGATGGCGCGATGGCCAAGTTCCGCAAGGAAAATGCGTTGATGTCGCAGCTGTTCGTGATCGACAACAAGACGGTCATTGCCGATGTTGTTGCGGCAGCCGCAAAAGCTGCGGGCGGCAGCATCGCGCTGACCGGCTATGTCCGGTTCCAGTTGGGCGAGGGTATCGAAAAAGCGGTCAGCGATTTTGCCGCCGAAGTCGCCGCAGCGTCGGGCATTCCGGTCAATTGAAGCGATTGCTTGGCAACGGCGTGTGCCCTGACTAGGGTGCGCGGCGCCGCTATACCCGATGAAGAAAGCAAGCCCCGCGCGATGAGCCGTCCCCGCTACAAACGCATTCTGCTGAAGCTGTCGGGCGAAGTGCTGATGGGGCCATCGGGGCTGAGCATCGACCCCGAGGAAACCGCGCGCGTCGCGGGCGAGATCGCCAATGCCAAGGCAATGGGGTTCGAGCTTTGCGTTGTCGTGGGCGGCGGAAACATCTTTCGCGGCATGGCGGCCGCGGCCAAGGGCATCGAGCGCGCAACAGCCGATTATATGGGGATGCTTGCGACAGTCATGAACGCGCTTGCGGTGCAGAATGCGCTGGAGGCCATCGGCGTCGATACGCGCGTGCAGTCGGCGATCCCGATGTCGAGCGTGTGCGAACCCTATATCCGCAGACGCGCCGAACGGCATCTGGAAAAGGGGCGCATTGTCATCTTTGCGGCTGGGACGGGGAGCCCCTTCTTTACAACCGACACAGGCGCGGCGCTCCGGGCGGCTGAAATGAAGTGTGAAGCGCTTTTCAAGGGGACGTCGGTGGATGGCGTTTACGATAGCGATCCGAAAAAGAATGCGAACGCCAAGCGTTATGATACAGTAAGTTACAAGCGTGTCCTATCAGATAATCTGAAAGTTATGGACGCATCCGCGGTGGCCATGTGCCGCGATAACAATATTCCGATCGTCGTCTTCAACATCCGCGAACAGGGCAATCTTGCCACGGTTCTGGGTGGTGGCGGCGTCGCAACGGTCGTGGGGAACGAGGAAACCTGAAAATGCCAGCTTATGACAAATCCGATCTCGAACGCCGGATGCACGGTGCGGTTGAATCGCTGAAAGGCGATCTGGCGGGCCTGCGCACGGGGCGGGCGTCGGTAAACCTGCTCGATCCGGTTACGGTCGAGGTCTATGGCGCGCATATGCCGCTCAACCAGGTCGCAACGGTGTCGGCGCCCGAACCGCGGATGTTGTCGGTGCAGGTGTGGGACAAGGGCAATGTCGGCCCGGTGGACAAGGCGATCCGTTCGGCGGGACTGGGTCTCAACCCGATTGTCGACGGCACGACTATCCGCTTGCCCATTCCCGATCTGACCGAGGAACGGCGCAAGGAATTGGCCAAACTGGCCGGGCAATATGCCGAAAAAGCGCGGATTGCTGCACGTAACGTTCGTCGCGACGGCATGGATGCGCTCAAGATCGACGAGAAAAAAGGCGACATCAGCGAAGACGAGCGCAAGCGGCTCGAAACTGACGTGCAGAAGCTCACCGACAGCACGATTGCCGAACTCGATGCGGCCGCAACCGCGAAAGAAAAGGAAATCCTGGGCAAGTGAGCACGGCTCCGGCCCGTGAAAAGCTCGTGTCCGGATCGTCTGCGCCGGTGCCGCGCCATGTCGCCATCATCATGGATGGCAATGGTCGCTGGGCCAAAAAGCGCCATTTGCCGCGGATTGCCGGGCATCGCAAAGGGATTGAGGCAGTGCGCGCGGTGTCGCAGGCGGCGCGTGATCTCGGCATTGACGTGCTGACGCTTTATGCCTTTTCATCGGAAAACTGGCGGCGTCCGGCAGAGGAAGTTAGCGATTTGATGGGATTGCTGCGGCATTTCATAAAGTCCGACCTTGATGAAATAGCGTCCGAAAATGTTCGTCTGCGTGTGATCGGCGATTACCGCGTGTTCACGCCCGATCTGGTTGAGCTGATCGACAGTGCGCTGGCGCGGACGGCAACGAATACGGGTGCGACTTTGGTCATTGCGCTGAATTACGGGGCGCAGGACGAGATCGTCCGTGCGATCCGGCGGCTGGTGGCGGACGACCCGGCAACGATCGACGCAAGCAAGGTTCAAGCCGCCCTCGACACCGGCGATTTGCCGCCGGTCGATTTGCTGATCCGCACCTCGGGCGAACAGCGCCTATCGAATTTCATGCTGTGGCAGGTGGCCTATGCCGAGTTGCTGTTTACAGACACGCTATGGCCCGATTTCGGCAAGGCCGAACTGACCGCTGCGGTCGCCGCTTACGGCCTGCGCGAGCGGAGGTTCGGCGGGCTTTGAGTGAACTTACCAAGCGGATAATCAGCGCTGTGCTGCTCGCGGCAGTGTTGCTTGGCGATTTATGGCTGGGGTCATGGTGGTATCTGGCTCTGCTGCTGATCGGCGGTGGGCTTGTCCTGCGAGAATTTGTGCGATTGGTTTGGAAGATGACGCCCGTGACGGGTCTGCGCATCTTGTGGGTCGTATTCGGCGTGATCTATGTAATGCTGGCTGTGCAAGGGTTGTGGCAGGTTCGAGCGTTGCCTGCCGCCGGGTTGTTGATGGCAGCGTGGCTGTTCCTCGTGGTGTGGGCAACCGATGTCGGCGCTTATGTTTTCGGGCGAACGATCGGAGGACCAAAGATTGCGCCGGCGATCAGCCCGTCGAAAACCTGGGCCGGTTTGCTTGGCGGGGCCGTATTCGTCATGATGACAATGTATATTATGGCAAAGATCGAAGGACTTGGTCGCCAATCGCTGGCTTTTGCCCTCTATGGCATCCCCCTGGCGATTATGGCCCAAGCGGGGGACTTTTTCGAAAGCTGGATGAAGCGACGGGCGGGTGTCAAGGATTCGGGAACGCTGATCCCTGGGCATGGCGGACTTTTTGATCGCGTGGACGGCTTGCTCCCGGTCGCAATTGTATTTCCGTGGTGGATGGGGCTGGCATGAACCGCCGCACTGTCTCCATCCTTGGCGCGACCGGTTCGGTGGGCTCATCGACACTCGACCTGATCCTCAACGCGCTTGACCAGTTCGAGGTTGTCGCCCTGACAGCGCAGCGCGATGTCGCGGGGTTGGCGCGGGCAGTGCGGGCGACGGGGGCCAAGCTCGCGGTGATTGGTGATGCGTCGCGCTATGGCGATCTAAAAGCGGCGTTGGACGGCTTTGATGTCGAAATCGCCGCTGGCCCCGATGCCATCATCGATGCCGCGCGACGGCCCGTCGACTGGACGATGGCGTCTATTGTCGGCTGCGCGGGCCTCAAATCGACGATGGCGGCGCTTGAGGGCGGGTTGACTGTCGCGCTGGCCAACAAGGAATCGCTGGTATCGGCGGGCGCGCTTATGACGCAAGCGGTAACGGCGTCGGGTGCTTTGTTACTCCCGGTAGACTCCGAACATAACGCGATATTCCAGTGCCTTGCCGGCAATTCCTCAAAGCGGGTGCGCCGCATTGTCCTGACGGCGAGCGGTGGCCCGTTCCGCACCTGGACCCGCGCCGAGATGGCAGAGGTAACGCCCGAGCGCGCGGTCAAACATCCCAACTGGTCGATGGGCGCAAAGATCTCGGTCGATTCGGCGACACTGATGAACAAGGGTCTCGAGGTGATCGAGGCGCATTACCTGTTCGGTATCGAAAGCGCGCGGCTCGACGTTCTCGTGCATCCGCAGTCTGTCATCCATTCGATGGTCGATTACATCGATGGATCGACATTGGCGCAACTCGGGTCACCAGACATGCGCATTCCGATTGCATCGACGCTGGCGTGGCCCGACCGGATGGAAACCACTGCCAAGCCGCTTGACCTGACGACCATCGGCCGCCTCGATTTCGAAGCGCCGGACCCCGAACGTTTCCCCTGCCTGAAACTCGCGCGCGACGCGCTGGAGGCAGCGGGCGCACGTCCTGCGGTGCTCAATGCCGCCAATGAGATCGCAGTCGCCGCGTTTCTGGGGCATTGTATCGGTTTTCTGAGCATCGCCGACGTTGTGGATGCGGTGCTCGACCGCTATGATCCGCCCGCGCCCCGAACGATCGAAGATGTTCTCGCCATCGACACCGAAGCGCGTGCGGTCGCCGCACAGATCATGAAAGAAGTCGCCGCTTGATCGAATCCCCCAACTTCCTTTGGACCATCCTGTTCTTTGTCCTCGCGATCTCGCCGCTCGTGTTCATCCACGAGATGGGTCATTATCTGGTCGGACGCTGGTGTGGGGTGAAGGCCGAGGCATTTTCGATTGGTTTCGGTCGGGCGATTGCCAAATGGACCGACAAGCGCGGGACGGTGTGGCAGATCGGCTGGCTTCCGCTCGGTGGCTATGTCCGGTTTGCGGGCGATATGGGCGTGTCGAGTCAATCAGACCCCAACTGGCTGAAGTTGCCGCCCGAGGAACGCAACCGGACGTTTCAGTCGAAGGCATTATGGCAACGGTTCCTGATCGTTCTTGCCGGACCGCTAACGAATTTTCTGTTCGCAATCATCGTTTTTATCGGATTGTTCGGCACCATCGGCGAACCGCGTACGCCGCCGGTTATTGCGATTATCGAACGTGGATCGGCGGCGGATGCGGCGGGCCTGACGCTGGGCGACACAATTACGTCGGTCGATGGGCAGGGGGTCGACAGTTTTGAAGATGTCGCCCGAATCGTGTCCATACATCCGAACGAGCGACTGATCATCGGTATCGAGCGGGCAGGGAAGGGAATGACGCTTGCCGCCACGCCGCGCGTCAATGTGTTTCAGGACCGTTTCGGCAATGAAATGAAGCGCGGATTGCTCGGGATCGGTCCTGCCAAGCGCATTTACGTGAAGCATTCGATCATCGAACTGCCTGGTGCCGCCGTGCGCTTTACCATCGGGTCTATAAAAACGATGGCAACGACATTGTGGCAAGTCGTTTCGGGAACGCGCTCGATCAAGGAACTGGGTGGCCCGGTAAAAATTGCGAAGATATCTGGTGAGCAGGCAGTTTTGGGGCCGCTCGAGTTTCTTTGGCTGATGACAATGATCTCGATTAACTTGGGGTTCATCAACCTGTTGCCAATCCCGATGCTCGATGGAGGCCATCTCCTTTTTTATGCCATCGAGGCTGTGCGGCGTAAACCGGTGCCGGCAGCGACACAGGAATGGGCTTACCGATCAGGATTGTTTGCGCTGTTATTGTTCATGTTTGTAGTCACAGTGAACGATTTGGCAGGTTTGGGCCTTTGGCAGGGCATAGCCGGGTTGATCGGATGACGCGCATCGGGCAGGGCGGCGCGCAAGTTGTAAATATTTCGAAGGGCGGTTTCCGCGTGACAGTTAAAAAGCCGATGTTGAACATGCGCCGACCGTTGTCGGTCCTGTTGATTGGCACAATGCTTAGCGGTGTTCCAACACTGGCACTTGCACAGGCATCGCCGCCACCACCTTCGCTGCTGGCACCCCCAGCGCCTGCCCCGGCACCGCAGACCGATGGCGGGACGATCAAGTCGATTGCCGTCACGGGGTCGCAGCGGATCGAGGGCGAAACCGTTCGTTCTTATGTCAAGCTGCGCGCCGGTGGGGCTTATACCCGCGAAACGCTGGACCAAGCCTTGCAGGATCTGTTTGCGACCGAGTTGTTCGCCGACGTTCAGATTCGTGACGAGCAAGGTGCGCTGACGATCATCGTCAAGGAAAATCCGGTCATCAACCGGATCGTCTTCGAAGGAAACAAGCGCGTCAAGGAAGACAAGCTCGGCAAGGAATTGAAGCTCGCGCCGCGCACGATTTTCACGCGGTCGAAAGTGCGCGCCGACATTGCCCGGATTATCGAGCTGTATCGCCGCCAAGGGCGCTTTGCTGCGACGGTCGAGCCGAAGATGGTCATGCTCGACCAGAACCGCGTCGATATCGTCTATGAAATCAGCGAAGGGCCGAAGTCGAAGGTCCGCCAGATCAATATCATCGGCAACGAAGTGTTCGACGATGGTCGGCTGCGCGGTGAAATGGTTACCAAGCGGTCGCGATTCTATCGCTTTTTCTCGTCGAACGATAGCTATGACCCCGACCGCCTTGCGTATGACCAAGGCAAATTGCGGCAATTTTACCTCACCAACGGCTATGCCGATTTCCGCGTGGTCTCGGCTGTCGCCGAACTGACCCCCGACAAGCGTGACTTCATCGTCACTTATGTGGTCGAGGAAGGCGATCGTTACAAATTCGGTGACGTAAACGTCGAAAGCGACATTCGTGACTTCAAACCCGAAATGATCAAGCCGCTGCTGCCGATGCAAAAAGGGGAGTGGTATAATGCCAAACAGGTCGAAGATACCGTCGAGAGCGTGACGCAGACGGCGGGCCTTTTCGGCTATGCCTTTGCCCAGATCGATCCGCAGTTCGAGCGTGACAAAGAAGCCAAGACGATGAACATTACGTTCCGCGTCGCCGATGCCCCGCGCGTGTATGTCGAACGCATCGACATCAACGGGAATACGCTGACGCAGGACAAGGTTGTCCGCCGCGAATTCCGCGTGGCCGAAGGCGACGCCTTCAACGGCATCGCAATCAAGCGTTCGCAGGAACGCATCCAGAGCCTGGGCTTTTTCCAGGAGAAGCTGGAAATCGCGCAGAAGCAGGGGTCGGCGCCCGACCGCGTCGTGCTCGAGGCGAACGTCGAGGAAAAATCGACGGGCGAACTGCAGCTGTCTGCAGGCTTTTCGAGCCTCGAACGCTTCATCGTCAACGCCTCGATCCGCCAGCGCAACTTCCGCGGCAAGGGGCAGGAGCTGCGCACCTCGGTCAATTACTCGACCTATTCGAAATCGATCGAACTGGGCTTCACCGAGCCCTATTTCCTCGACAAGAATATTGCGCTCGGTGGTGATATCTTCCGGCGCGACACCAACTCGTTCAACTTCACCCAAAGCGGCGACCGTAATCGCACCTATGAGCAGGTGACCACTGGCTTCCAGTTGCGCATGGGTGTGCCGATCACCGAATTCTGGTCGTTCGCCCTGCGCTATGGGCTCAGCTTCGACCAGGTGTCGCTCGATAAAAATACTTACTTTTTCGATACGACAAGCGAC
>JAYUYR010000190.1:0-4974 GCA_043752405.1 Sphingomonas sp.
GATTTCGGTCTGCGCATTGGGGGTGTATTTGATATCGACGCCGCCGACATTGGTTTTGGCGAGGTCGGTTTCGTCGTGAATGACGCTGCCACCTACGACCAGAGTTTTGGCCGTGTTGGTCCAGGTCGCGCGCCCCCCGGCATTGGTGACGCGCTGCGCCACGCCGTCGACTTCATAATCGGCGACAATGATTTGCGGGTCGAGCAGCGACGAGCGGCTGAGCACCGGATCACGGAAACGCAAGGTGCCCGCTGCATAATCGATGTCGTAATCGATGTGACGGGTCAGGGACCGGGTTTCGACGATGCGTTCCGAACGCAGGCGGTCGCGGACTTCGATCGTGATGCGCTCGCTGTTGGGCAGGATGTCACGCGCGCCAAGCTGATAGGGGCCGCTGAGGCCGTTGCCCTGAATTTCCTCGCGGCGGTGGCGGTAGGGTGTGTCGGCGGCAAAAGCAGTCGCGGCGAACTGTTCGCTGCGATACTGCGCCTTTACGCCGTTGAAACTGCGGACGTAGCGCGTCAGTTGCGGCTCGACCATGCCCGTTTCGAAGTCACCGAACAGCGCATAGAATTGCGGGCGTTCCAGGCGCACATAGAGCTTGCGCACCGAGGCCGCGTCGTAGCGGCGTTCGCTGCGGTCGGCGTAGATCGTATAATAGGATTGCGGATCGATGACGCCGCCGAAACGGGTCTCGTCAGCATTCTTGTCGCTGTCATAGGCCATCGTCAGCAGCCATTTGCCCTTTACGCGGCCCTTGGCATAAAGCGCTACGCGGCCGTCGGTCAGCCAATGCTCGCCATCGGCACCGACACCTTCCAGACGACCTTTCAGCGTGTTGAAGCCGACGGTCCCGGCAGCAAAACCGACGACCGTCCACGGACGGTTGCCGGGTTCGAGCCAGCTGTCGATGCGCTGCGTTCGCGACACCTGACCGTCGCGGAAAGGGAGGGTGATCGACAGCGCGCCCGACGCCGTGGTCGGTTCGAGTTCGATATAGGCAATGCCGTCCTCGCCATCGACCCGCCAGACAGGTCGTGCGCGTTCAAGGCCGGCAAGCTGGCGTGCGGCCTGGGCGTCGGCTTCGACGGCGGGGTAATAGGGGGCAGGGACCGCGAAATCGCCGACAAGGCCGTGGTGGACGGGGCGACCGTCGCGGTCGGTCATGCGGACCGCGATGACGGGGCGTGTGACGCCATCGGCGATCAGCACTGATTTTTCACGGACCAGCGTCGCGTTCATCGCATTCGAAGCGTAATGCACGGTGCGGTCGAGGCGTTCGATGATGACGCCGTTGCCATCGCGCACTTCGGCCCTGAAATGGGTGTTGCGGTCGCCCAAATCGAGCGAGCGCCACAGCGTTACCGCGACGCTGCCGTCGCCGTTCTTGCGCGTGCCGTCGAGCGCTAGCGGGCTGACCGGCTTGCCGTTCGAAAACAGGGTCACTGTCTGGTCGGGCAGGTGCTTGATCGCAACGCGGACGGCTTTGGTGCGCGGATTATGGTCGGGCGCGGGGAATAGCCACGCCACGCCGGGGGCTTCCCCGTCGAACCAGTTGCGCTCGGCCCCGGCGGCGGCGGCTTCACCGACCGCTTTGATACGGGCAGGCGCTTTGGCCGCACCCAGCGCGGGGTTGATGCCTGAAGTGGCGCGGAAATCAGCGCGGAGCAGCGCGCCGCCTTGCCCTTCGACAAATCGCGAGAGGGGGTTGCCGCCGCTGCGTGCATTGAGGGCGCAGTCGGCGGGGACGAGGCTCGGCCCGAGCGTCGAGGGGTCCATCTGGACCACGTGCGTACCGGGCAAGACGCCTTCGAAATGATAGCGGCCATCGGGGTCGGTCACCGAATAACTGCCGTCTTCGAGCATGACACGGACGCCGCCGATGCCGTTGGCCCCTTCCGGGTCCACGCTGCAGCCGCCGTCGGTAATCCGCCCGATGATCGTCATGCGGTCGCTGAGCGTATCGCCGGCAATTCGGACTACCGCGTCGGCGATGGCGCTGACAGCGCCGCGGGTGTCGCGCGCCTGTGCCCGATTGATTGTCTGTCCGGCTGCGGCATCGGGACGAATTTCGAGGAGGTAGGTGAGCGTGCCTGACGCGAGTTTGGCAAGCGGCGGCAATGTGACGGAGAGGTCACGCGCCTCGCTACTAACCGTATAGGTGATCAAACCACCATTATATCGGACCGAATTGACTTTCAGGCGCATCGTCTCGGGTAAACGGTCGGTTATCGTGATCGCCCCAGTCGCGCGCGCAGCGTCGCCATTGGTAATGATGATCCGGTACTGGACAGCATCGCCGGGCGCGGCGATGGCGACGGACGCAGACTTGCGCAGTGCGAGCGCTTCGCCCGGCTTGTCGATGGGAATGTCGATACGTACCGGCGCGGGGTCATTAAGCAGGAATGGCAGGCCATAAGAGCCCGCGACCAGCGTAAACGGCAACCCGTCTGAACGCAGCAAACCGGCCAATTCGGCCGGTGGGGAAAGCGACGGCGCGGTGTAGGGACCGGGCGGCTCGACGACGACCCGGTATCGACCGGGACTGACAAAGGGAAAGCGATAATCACCCGGCGGAAAAACATATATGGCACCGCTGGCATCGGTCACCGTCGATCCCGTGACCACCGTCGAAGGGAACCTCGACACAGCATCGTCGCCAAAGACAATGGCGGGCTGCCCGGTGCTGTCGTCAATCAGTGTTACGCGCACGCCGAGAACGGGGGTGCCGTCGCCGCTGTCAAAGACGACGCCGAAAGGATCGATGAGAATGTCGATGGGCGCGGTGCCGATCGCCGTGCCATCCTGTTCGCGCGCTGTTTCCAGCGTCAGCGTGTCGCCAGGTTTGAGCGAGAGCAGACAATCGCCCGACACTCCGACCGGAGGCACCGCAGCGGTTCGTATAACGCCGACAAAATAACTGGTATCGACACCCGATTCCTGCAGGGTCAGCGTTTCGGTATCGCCTGCAGGCGTTTTGACTGTAATAGTCAACGTATCGACGGCATCGGGACGGATGTTGTTCGACACAGAGGAGATGCCGATCACCAGCGGTTCTCCCGCCCGAACCCTTGTGGTTGCCTCGACGGTTGCCGGAGCGCGCGAAAGCCGAGCGAATGCCCCTTCGAGCTCAACGCGAACATCGCCGCCAGTTGTCCGACACATCGTGGGAGGCACAGCCAGGAGGATCGCGCCCGGCGAACTCGAAAACTGGAAAATCGACAGTTTTGGAATGATCGTGGCGCGGTCGACTGCGATGTCGACCTGGTTCGACGCCTTGACAAGCGTCGTGGGGCCGACCTGCCATTCGATGGCGGCGGTATTGCTGATAATCTGGGCATGGACGGGCGATCCGACCACGGTAACCGTGGCGGCGAGGGATGCGATTATCGCCTTAAGGTGTTTAAGCCATTGGTACATAAATACGCATTTGCGTGGCGACAGTGCAGGTTGTGCACGGTCGCCACATCACATCGCTAGGATGCCAAACGGCGTTCCCGTCCCGCAAAGGACGGGAACGCCGCGAGCAGACGCATGCCCGGGAATCCCCCGATTTCGGGCATGTGACGCATCAGAGAATTGTTGCCTGGAAATAGACCGTGACGTTGGCACCCGCCGTGACATTGTTCAGCGTGCCCGACGAAACCGTCTGTCCCGCCACCGATCCGCCTGCGACGCCATTGGCGTTGCAGACCCCGGCAGTTGCCGTGCCGTTGACCCGCAAGCTGCTCGCGATGATGCTGAGCGTGGCGGGAACCGGATCGCTGACCGAAATGCCTGTCGCCGTGCCGCCCCCGGCGCCATTGGCGATGATGATGCAGTATTCGATTGTTGCGCCCGGGATCATCTTGGCGTTCGCCGAATTGCCACCAGCGACGGTATTGATCGGATCTTCGATGACGCGGTTGACTTTGTTGACGGTCAATGCGGCTGTGAGAACGGTATAATCGTCCTTGGCGACCCCGAAGCCATCCGATGCGGTGTTGAGCGCATCATAGGCAGTATCGGCAAGAACCGTATCGACGCCTGCGGTGTTGGCGCCGGCGGTACTGGCTGAAATGGCACCCTGCACCGCGGCGACGCCACCGTCACGCGCTTGTCCGGTTAGCGTCACGGCTGCGACATCGCCGGTCAAACGGCCGGCGGGCACATTGGCGACAACGAAAACGGTGCGCGACGTATCGGCAAGCACTTCGTCGAGAAAAGTCAGAACCGTTACGTCAGTCGCGGGATCATAGATTCCGTTGAGATTGGTATCGGCATACATCACCGGAGCCGTCACATCGAAATTGTCGGTGTTGCTGTGCGCGCCTGGACCCCCGGCCTGCTGTGTAATCGCAAGCCCGAAATCCATCGTGGCATTCGATGTATTGCTTACGGTGAACGTGGTCACAGCGGCAGTCTGCCCCGGTGCCACCGTCGTGGTTGCGACCGGCGCAGACTCATCGACACGGAAAACGACTTTGCGGTCGACGACGAACGTGTTCGGCGTGTTGGATACCGCAGGCTGGCCGACGCCACCCACCGAAAAGCTTACGGTGGCCGTGTTCGAAATCGTCGAACCCGCTGCCGTCCCCGCCGCGTAAGCCGCAGAGGTGGCACCGAATGCCGAAAGTGCGATGCCACTGGCCCCCGCCAGCAGCTTCATGGTCCTGGTCATTGCTTGGTCTCTCTTCTTCATTTTACGATGCCATTCCCCACCCGTCGGCACCGAAAACGGGGTTGCGGCCTATCGAACGACGCCGCGAAAACTCAGCTTTCCCGCGGCACCAACCGGAATCGGTGCTTTCATGGCCCAGCGGACGTGCGTGACGTCTTCGGGATAAGCGGCGCGGATGCTGCCGTCGGCCTTGCGAACCTTCAGCGCGGCCAGCGTGCCCCAGGCGCGGCCGCCGTCGATCGACACGATCGCGCCGACATCGCCGGTGCCCTGATAGGCTACCGCACCGGGCAACGGGTTGGTCACCACGAAGT
>JAYUYR010000191.1:0-12094 GCA_043752405.1 Sphingomonas sp.
TCTAGCTCGGCAAGGATCGCATCGACATCGGCGCGGTTGCGCACGGCATGGACGCCGGCGAGGTCGGCGCCAGGGCATGCCAGTTTGCGCGGATCCCCGCCGGTTGCCCAGATCAGATCGGCATAACCGATTGCCGATCCGTCGGATAACGAGACCGTCTGCAACGCGGGGTCAACGCTCGTCACCTCCTTGCCAAGCCGCAGATCGATCCCCTTGCCCGCCCAGAACGGCAGCGGGCGGATATGAATGCGCTCGAACGCCTTTTCCCCCGCCATATAATCTTTCGACAGCGGCGGACGTTCATAGGGAGGCTCATTCTCGCGTCCGATCAGCGCGATCGTCCCTTCAAATCCCGATTGGCGCAAACTGATCGCCGCCGTCGCGCCGCCATGCCCTGAACCGACGATGACAACATCGAAGAATTCAATCATTGCTGCCTTTGCCCAAACGCCACGGCTTGGGCCAGCACCCGCTCTGCCTGCTTCAGGTGCGGGATATCGACCATCTTTCCATCGATCCCGACTGTGCCAAGCCCCGGGTTGGCCGCAAAAACATCGACGATGCGCCGCGCATGGGCAACCTCGTCCGGCGAGGGCATAAAGCTGTCGTTGATAGCCGCGACCTGCGCCGGATGGATCGCCAGCCGACCGGTAAATCCCTCGGCGCGCGCTGCACGACAGGACGCACGCAGCCCCGCATCGTCCTTATAGTCGACATATAGCGTATCGATTGCCTGAACCCCTGCCGCATGTGCAGCCAGCAACGACAGCGACCGGACCATCTGATACGTAAACGCCCATTCGCCGTCAGCACCTCGATTGGTGCTCGCACCCAGCGCTGCCGCCAAATCTTCGGCTCCCCATGTAAGCCCCGAAAGGCGCTTGAGCCCGGCATCGGCAAAGCCTGCCAGCGCGAACGGGGCCTTCGCGGTTTCGGTCGCGACCGCGATGATCTTGATCGACCCCGGCGCTATGTCATGCGCCGCCTCCAGCGCATCGAGATAATGTGACAAGCGCAGCACGTCGGCCGGGTTGTCGGTCTTGGGCTGGACGATGCCATCGGGAATAGCGGGCACCACCGCCGCCAGATCGCCCAGCGTCAGCGCGGTATCGAACGGATTGACTCGCACCCAATATTGAGTGGGACGCTGGCCCGGTGGTGTCTCCGCAAGATAATCCGCTACCAGCGCGCGGGCCTGCGCCTTGTTCGCAACCGCAACGGCGTCTTCCAGGTCGAAGATGACCGCATCGGCACCGCACGTCGCGGCCTTCGCAATCTTGGCGGCGCTATCCCCCGGAATGAACAACATCGAGCGCAATGGCAAATCAGTCACGCTTTTGGCGCCTTGCGCTGCAGACCCGACCGTTTGCAGGAGGCAACGATGTCGCCGTTCTGGTTATAGGCTTGGTGTAAAAAAGTGACAATGCCAGCATCCGGCCGAGACTTGGACTCACGCAAGTCGATCACTTCGGTTACGACGTTCACGGTATCGCCGTGGAACAGCGGCTTGGGAAAGCGCACTTCGTCCCACCCCAGATTGGCGACCGCTGTGCCCAATGTCGTGTCGCCGACCGAAATCCCCACCATCAGCCCCAGAGTGAAGGCACTGTTGACAATGCGCGTCCCGAACTCGGTACCTTTCATATATTCTTCGTCGAGATGAAGCTGTGCCGGGTTGTGCGTCATCGCCGTGAACAGAACATTGTCGGTTTCGGTTACCGTCCGCCGGATGGCATGGTTGAACGTCTGTCCGACATGCATTTCATCATACCATAATCCGGGCATATCGCCGGTCCCTTTACGAAGATCTTTGACCCGGCTTACGTATTGAGGGCACCAGACGCAATCCATTGGCCCCTTCGCGCGCTTGCGAAGGCAAGGAGTGCGCCCTAGGTGCGCAAAAGGGCCGCTGGCGAACCGCTATTCGACGCTCGACACTAAATGGAATGGCCTCGTTTATGGCACCACTCTCGTGATCAGCCAATGGCCCGGTGACGCATTGTCATCATGGCGGCCGGCCACGATCAAGAGCCGGACAGTGGCATTCGTTCTGGTCGTGGCCATCGAACTGCTCATTATCGTCATGCTGTTGATGCAAAGGCAGGAAACCCCACCACCACCTGCCCCGTCGCAACCTGCCGTCTTCGGCCTTCAGCCAGCCGCGCGCAGCGTGCAAGAGCGATCAACGCGCCGCAAGAGCACTGCCGCACCTGCGCGGCCCAAGACCGCACCTGTACGTCAGACTCCGGCCCAAACGCCGCCGGTCCCCGACGCGAAGCAAAAGATCGTCATGATGAGCAAGGCGGATTATGCCGCATCGGACATCGGCGCACTCGCCCCCCAATCAAACGCCGGGACCGGTACAGCCGGTAAGGGAAGCGGTCCGGCAACGGCGGGGCCCGGCGAAGGCCCGGGTGGCGCACGCCTTTACAATGCCGAATGGCATGTCGAGCCGTCGCGCGGCGAGCTGGCCTATTATTTGCCCAACGGCACACCGCCGAACAGCTGGGCCATGATCGCGTGCCGGACCATTGCGCATTATCGTGTCGAAAATTGCGTTGGCCTTGGTGAATCCCCGCCGGGATCGGGGCTTGCTCGTGCCCTGCGCCAGGCGTCGTGGCAATTTCGCGTTCGCCCCCCGTCGGTCGACGGTCGCCCGCTTATCGGAAGCTGGGTGCGGATCCGCTTCGACTGGACCGAACGCGAGGCCGAGTGACGGTTGTCTAGAACCGAATGGCGGAAGGCCGATCAGTCATTATCCCCGATGATCAGGGATATAGCCCGGATGCGACACGACATGAGGAAGCAGCGCAGCGAGCATTGCGACCGCAAGCAGCCAGCTCATCACGACGCGCGGGACGATGTTGTAACCGCGCTCGACCGCCAACGTCGCTGGTAAAACAACCAGTATGACCAACATTGCCAGCCACAGTTTCGGGGGCGTGGCAGCCGTAGCGATAACGGCTCCGGCAACAAAACCAGCGGCCCCCGATACAGCGATCGTAACCGGCGCAGGCCATTGGCGTGGCCAGAAAGTCAGTACCGCCATAACAAGAATGACCCCCCAGCACGCAATAGTTGCCGCCTGGTGGACTATTGTTTCCGATGCCATAGCACTTGCGGCAAAAGCCATCAGCACGGCGAGCGCGATACTGATCGCCGCAATTGTGCGGGCGGCGAAAGACAGCATCAATCCCAGCGCGGCAAAGATCATCGCTGCCGGCAGCGCGCTGTCGGTCACCCCGCCAACCCAATCGCCGCCAATGTATAGTAACAGCCCGCCAGAACGATAATGCCGCCCAACACGCGAACGACGACCATGCCACTGGGCCGATTGGTCATGAGGCCGATAACGATGCCCGCCACGTGCAGCATTCCCGTCGCCACGACAAACCCCAGGCTGAACGCAACCGGGTCGGCCATCGACGGCAATTCCGAGCCATGTGCGTAGCCATGAAAGATCGCAAATACAGCGACCGCAATACAGGCAAGCCAGACGGGCGCGCGCCACCCACTTGCCACCGCGCCTCCCAGAAGCAGCACTGAAAGAGCAATTCCGAATTCGACCGGCGGCATCGGTATGCCGACCATCCCCAGCATGCCGCCGAATGCCATGACCGTCGGAAAAATCACCGGCAGCACGATAATCAGGGGACGTCCTAGAAATGCACCCCACAGGCCAACGGCAACCATCGCGAGCAAATGATCCAAACCCGAAGTCGGATGTGTAAAGCCGGCGAGAAAGCCACCTGCCAGTGAATCGGCACTATGCGCGGACGCAGGCGCGGCCACACAAAGCGTGACGAGACCAAGGAACTTGGTGCATGACTGCCATGTTAGCATTGGCTGATGCCCCCACTATCAGGGGTGTGGACAGTGCGAGGAGTTATTGCATGGGTAGATCGATATTTTTCGTGCTGGCCGGACTGGTGGCAACGCCTGTGCTTGCCCATGATTTCTGGCTTCAACCGCTGCGCTTTTCGCTTCCGGCACCGGGATCCGTCGCAATGCGCATCTTTGTCGGACATGGTTCGGCGCGTGATCGCTGGGGCCTTTCGGTGGATCGTGTCATATTGTTCCGGTCGATCGGTCCTGATGGCATGATCGACCGTAAAAAGACACTGACGCTCGGTGCGCCCGACATCGATGCAGTCGTTCCTTTGGCAAAGCCCGGCGCGTACATATTGGCGTTTCAATCGAGCCCATCGACCAGCGACCTGCCGTTTTTGCGCTTCAACGAATATGTTGCTGAGGAAGGACTCACGCCAATCACCGCCAACCGAAAAGCAAACCGGACTGAGCGCACGAATGGTCGTGAAGTGTATAGTCGGCGGGGCAAAGCGATTGTCCAAGTCGGCCCCCTCGACGCTGCCGGGATTGCGCGCGTGACGCGTCCCATCGGCTTGTCGCTGGAAATTGTTCCCGAACGTCATCCTTCTACTCTCAAATCACGCGAACCACTGCCAGTCCGCGTTATGTATCGTGGAAGACCGGTTTTTGGAGCACTTGTAAAGCTGACCAACCTTGCCGCCGATGAAAAGCCGGTTGCAACGGCGCGTACTGATCGCACGGGCCGCGCGGTTTTCCCGATACCGTCGAACGGGCAATGGCAATTCAATGTCATCTGGTCCGAAGTCGTGCGCGGCAACGCGTTTGTCGATTACAATACGACCTTTTCAAGCCTCACGTTCGGCAGCTGACCAATCATGTGTGGCAGTTAACGGTAACTGCCACACATGCTCTCGCTTAATTTTCGATTGGTTCAGTCGTCAGGCTCAGCGGCGGCACGTCGGTCGCCACTGGATCTCTGGGTTCACTTGTGGGGCTTGCATCAAAGAAAGCAGCAAAACTGGCACCGATACGACTTTGGATTGACGCAACCGGCGGCGGCGTTGCTGGCGGTGGTGCCGCCGCAGTGGGGTTCTCGGAACGATTGTTACACGCCGCAATCGCAAGCGGGATCAGCAACGCTGTCCCCGCTTTTAGTTTGTTTGCATACTGCATGACATTTATCCTTTATGGGCGATCTTGGGGACGCGGCGCACCACGTAGCGGGTGGCCCAAGTACGGGAACGTACCAAGGATGTTTGTCGCACGGCTTGGTGCCCCATCAGTGTATGCAACAAGCCCGGTCGGTGCGTTTGCTGGCGTACACAATCCCAGATCGGTCTGAACGCCACCGATCGGAACAGGATGGCAAAGCCGCCCCATCGCAACCCGCAGGACGATATCGACCGTGTCATCGCCCGGCCGTCGGCCATTGGGGAATCCGGCAAGATCGTCAGCAACAACACCAAGCGGATGCTGCGCAGCCTGTGGTGTGGCTGCCACGCCAGTATTCAGCCGGATCATCTCCGATGGCGTCACTGTCGTCTGCTGGTTCAGCGTTTTGATGCCGGTCAGGAACGTCGCGACCAAATCGTTGCGCGGGAAGTTATTTGGCGCAAGATCAGAGATGTTCGTGCCAAGGGTGGAATTGACCGCGCCTCGAAACAGCACATTCAGGATGGCTGGAAAGGTGGGGTTGGTCACGAAATCGGCCAGTGCCGCATCCGCTGTCGGCTTGACGGCATTGAACAAGTCTTTCGAGGGCAGGCCAATCACAACCTCGTTAACCAGCGGCATCCCCAGACGAGACACCTGAACATAGGCACCGCCTTGGAAATCCGGTCTGGAATAGGTCGGCTTGGTGGTCAGAATCCGTGCCTGTGGCAGGCTTGCCGTACTCCAGACGCCGATGACACCGTTGCCGGCCCCTTTGACGCAGGCGATGGGCACTTCAAGGGCCAGACTGGTGACATTCTTCTTGCCGATCAGTTCCTGGTTCTCCTGACTTTGTGTGATACCGCCAGGGAATGGACCAAAGGCCGGGCTGCTGTAGGTCGGGTCGGGAGCGCCTTGAATAGGCACGAAGTTAACCAAATCGAAAATCGGTCCGAGATTGACCGCAAAATACTCGGCACGCTGACCGGCGAAAACCTTGCCGGGGGTCGCGCATCCGGGAATGGTCACCGAATGGATAAACTGGTTCGCATAGCCTGGATAATTAGGAACCGACTTGTTCCCGGCGTTGTCAAACGGCTTGGCGAAAGTGGCAGCGCCACCGCTGGCATTGGTCACGGTTGCACGCGTACCACTTCGGCGATCTCCGGTGATCACCGTCAGCGAATAGTTTTCGCGCTCACCCAAATCCGGATCGTCGGCAGCGGTGATCTGGCCAATATGACGCAGTGCAATCGGCAGTGTTTTTCCGCCAACGGCAATCGTGGCGCCCGTGCCGTTTAAGAGCGTGTTCGTGAATTTGAACTGATACGTCAGGTCTTCCTTCGCATCGCCATTGCTGTCGATATGAATTTCATACAGTGCATCGGGATCCATCGTATAATAGTTTGGTCCATCACCTGGGTTTTCGCCCGGCTGGAAGTTTGCGATCAGCGTGACGAAATCTTGACGGCCAGGCTCATAACTGCGGAATGCATAAACGTCCGTGTTGTCGACCTTTGGCATTTCCGTGATATTCGGTGATTCACGGTGGCTCGAGGCCAGTGCGGGCATGGTGATGCACAGCACACCCGTCGCCGTCGTCAGTGCAAGTTTACTCATATGCAACATTGTAATACTCCCGTGCGCTCATAAGGTTTACCCCCGACCATGGCGAGCGTTGCCATGATCGGGAAAAGATACGGTCATCGACGGGCGATGGATGCGTGATCCAAACCCGCCAATGTTGTTTTCGACAATGCTGCGTCGGTCACACCGTCCGCGACCAATCCCGGCCGTGCGGTTTCGAGCAGATCTTGCCAGCGCCATTCGCCTGATCCGACTGCAAGGACGACGGTTTCGGATGTTCCCGACAAGAGGAGCAAGCGCGGCCCGACCTGCGGCTGCAACCGGCATTCGGGGGTGGCTGCCGCGATCGTCCCCGCAACGACTTCGCGGATCAAGGCAACGGCAGTTGTGTCCAGAGCGTCATTCTCGCCCAGCCATGCGACCTTCCAAACCATGATCGCATTGGCGACCGAAAGCTTGTCACGCGGAATTTGGGGCAGCGAGGCCAGTACGATTTCGTTTGCCTGCAACGCCGCCCGCACGGGTTCGGTCAAGTCGCACGCGCCGCCAGTGGCAGACGCATCGGCTTGATCGAGTAACGCGACCACGGTTTCATTCGGTGTCGGTAACGGCACGATCGGCGGAGGAACAATTACCGGCTGCGGTGGCGTCGGAAGAACGCGCTTGGGCTGCGGCATTTTTGGTTGCGCTGGTTTGGTGGCTGCCGATGCTGAGATGTTGAACACCGAAAGCGCACGCACCACCGGTTGTGGCGGCTCGACAACTGTCGTAGCAACAAACAGGGCGATGATGCCACCATGTATTGCAACCGTAGCCAGCAGCGATCCTGCCCGCACTCGCCGCCCAAAGGGCGGACGATCAGGATCGCCGACGAGCGTCATGTCACGGCCCGTCCCTCTGGCTGATCAACCGCACAGGATCGATCAGAACGCAAGACGTGCTCCGACCGTGAACGCGTGGATCTGCCGATCTTTGTCGAACTGGACATTGTAATCCGCGACCATCGACAACGGACCGTTGCCTGCGACGTTTATCGTAGCGCCTGCACCGTAGTAATCGGTGTCCAGCGGCGTTGCGACGAACCCGAACGGCACAGTTGACAGACCCGGATTGGTGAATCCGGCAGTGATAACCTGGGCACGATCACGGAACTCATGATACCAGCTGCCATGCAATTGCGGACGGACGGTTGCGCCACCGACTTCGAAATCAGCACCAACGCGAAGACCAACGTTCGAGCGAAGCGATTCACGATCGAGATTGCCGACCGTCAATGCCGCCGCCGACCCGCCACTTTCGGTGAAACCATCGATACGAATGTCCGCATAACGAACCGCCGCAAAAGGTTCGACTTCGACACCACCCAAATCGAAGCTCAGGCCAGTCGATGCACCGGCTGCCCAAATGCGGCCTTTGGTTTGTGCATTTGTCTGCTCAAAAAACGAGCCGATCATGATCGAACGACGCAAATCCCAATCGAGATCGGTATAACTGCCCCACGCATCGACATAAAAAGGCCCGACATTTGCCGTGCCGTAGCCGCCGATAAACAGGCTCTTGAGTTTGCTCTGCTGGCTTGACGGTGTCAGCCGTGCATTGGTGTCGCTGTATCCACCGAATACGCCCAGCGCGATGGCGGGCGCAAAACGGTAATCGAGCCCACCTAAGACATGGACTTCACCCGTGCGGGTAAGTGGCCGGTCCGTCGCAGCGTCATACGTACCAAAGCGCGCGCCGCCAAGAAACCATGCACCTATTTTGCCCGCATCATCGAGCGTGGCAGTCGATCCATCAGGCATGGTCGCGTTACCGCGCAGATCGCGCGCATAGCGAAGAACATTTGTTTCCGAAATTTCGACAGCGTTCAACGAAATTTCAGGCACATTCGAATAGGCGGCGGGCGAAAGCGCAACTAACGCCGCCGATTGCGCGCCGGGGATGCCCGCAACACTGTCGATAGCATTGAGAAGCGCCAGAGTTGCACCGGTCGGTGTCCCTGTAAAGCCATCGAGCGCGTTGCCGACAGCCGCCTGATTCGCGGTTGTCCCCATCGATCCGAACGAAGCCAGCGCAATCGCCAGACCTTCATGGCTTGTATTCCCGGCAAGCGCCCCGACCAGCGTTGCAGCGCCGGTGCCAAGATTGATTGAATACAGCGAAGTGACACGCGACACCGGATCGGTGAAAGTCGCAAATGCTTGCCCGGTTGAACCAATGTCGAACCCGGCAACGCCTAGCGACGTGACACCTGTCGATCCTACGGTGAAAAGTTGGCCGCTATTAGGCGATACGGTTGCGTTACCCTGCGTTGCCAATCGCGTCGGCGCTAATGCGCCACGGGTATCGAGCACATAAAGTGTCGTCGTCGTCGCCCCCGCCACGTTGTTCGTATAAGCTGCGGCGGCAACAGTCGCAATTGCCCCGGCATTGGGATCGGTTGGCGCATAGGCAAGTGCTCCGTCGGTCGCAGCAAGCGCGCCCGTGTCGGGGTTTGCACGAATATTCTGACCGATCTGTGTTACGATCCGAAGGCGATCAACAACGGGATTGAAATCGAATCCGACGCCAGAAATCGTTGGAATTGGTGGAGTGCCGACAGCAGTTGCAACACCAGTTCGGGCATTGATCGTGTAAATCTGTCCAACATTACTGATCGCGTAGAGAATACGGGGAGCAGCAGACCTGTAATCTATACCGGCAATCGTTTGTCCCGCACCAAGTCCAGTTATCGTAATAGAACTGATTGCCGTTCCCGGAGCGCTGTTGCTTGCAGTAACAAGCGTATTGCCACCGCGCACGGTTTGCACGGTTTGCGCACATAACTGAGACGGCAACATTGCCAAAATGCCGACGCCTAATATGGTACTGGTGCTGTTCAATATTTTGACAATCATTCCCTGATCCTTACTTCCGCTTAGAACGCGTCGACACGATCTTGCGGCGTTATTAATTAAGACAATTACCTAAGTAAACCGCGCCTGCCCGCACTTGTTCCTGAAAAAAACACAGAAAGTTAATTGTTCTGTTTTGGTTGCAGTTCGCAAGCTACGTCTGCAGCGCGAAATAAGTTTCACGTCTCGTGAAATTTGCGCGGTCCGACGCTCACGAACGGGCCACGGCGACGACTGTGCGAAGGACTAAGCCTGGAATTGCCCTTCGCGCGGGGCAGCCACGTCGATCGCGCCACCCGCCACACTTACGGTCACCGGGGTCCTAGCGGCAACTTCGCCGTCGATCGAAATTTTCAACCGAGGACGCGTGCTGAGTTTCATGTTCTTCCCGCGAAATTCGGACGTAGTGCCGTGCCGCGCGCGAAGCTTCAGGATCGTCGCAAGCCAGCTCCATGCCAGCCCCCATATACTTTTGCCGGTCACTGCCTGAATGACAATTTCGCCGCTGTCGAGTTCCTGGCTTTCAACCAGCTCGACCCCGCCATGATGCGTGCCGTTGGCGATCCGCGCCTCAGTCGCCCAAAGCCGCTCGCGCCGACCATCGTCATGTTCGATCTTCATGCGGAACGGCCGAAACCTGAGTGCGCACCGCAATGCCCAGATGAAATAGCCGACCTTGCCCAGATAGCGCTTCAAATTATGCGGCACCGTTTCGGCAATCAGTGGTGACAGGCCGATGGCAGCGGCATTGACGAAATAATCGCCGTCGATGCGGCCAAGGTCGATCCGCTTGCGTATCCCGCTGGCAATAACATCGATCGCGCTGTCGACATCCTTGGGGATGCCAAGTGTACCCGCAAAGCTGTTGGCAGTCCCCAGCGGCACGACTGCAAATACCGTGTCGTGCCCGACAAAAAAGTCGACATTGCTCGACAACGACCCGTCGCCACCGCCGACGATGACCATTGGCGCCCGCGCGATTGCGTCGCGGATAACCGGTTCCATTTCGTTGGGATCGTCGATCGCATGCGCTGCGATCAACTCGACCCCGGCCGCAACAAGCTTGTCGCGCACTTCGTCAAACGCCTTGGCGCCGGTGCGACTCATTGCGTTGACGACCAGGATCGCCTGGCGCGGAAGCGCGGCTGGGTCGGCCTCGGCTGGCATGCCAACGGCACGGGGCTCAACCATATGTGATTTCCTCCTCGATCGCCTGCACAGTCCAGCTATTCCCGTCGTGCGTGAATCGTTCGTGACTGCCCCGCCGGAAACTGCTGCCGTCCCAGGCGACGACCTGCAGCTCGATCTCGTCGTTGCGGTGAGCGTGGATCCAGTTAAAACTTTGCAGCTCGCTGTTGCGCAATCGGGTCGAGGTCGCCGTTCCGGCCTGCATGACAAGCGTCGAGCCCGCATTCTCGACCATCTTGCGCGCCGACTCGGCATATGTTCGGTGGAAATGCCCGGCCAGAGCAATATGGACACCGGCCTCGCACACCGCCTTGATCGCATCGCGGTGGCGGCCGACTGCCTCGCTCAACTCGTCACCGTCGGCGATCGGCATCGCGTAAAGCGGGTGGTGTGTGACGAGGATACGCGTCTTATTCGGGGCCACCGCAGCAAAGCGATCCTGCAGGATCGCAATCTGATCGCGATTGATCCGCCCGTCCTTGATCGTCAGCGAACGGGCGGTGTTGATGCCAAGGACCGCAACCTCGCTGTTCTCGAACCACGGAAACAGGTCGTTGGTGATGTACTTCTTGTAGCGGTCCAATGGCGCGGTGAAACGGCGAAACACGTCGTACAGGGGCACGTCATGATTGCCGGGCACTGCCAGTGTCTGGAAGCCGGCCGCACGCAGTTTGTTCAGGTAAGCGGATGCTTGTTGAAACTGGTTCACCCGCGCACGTTGCGTGAAGTCGCCGCTGATGATGATAAGGTCTGGCCGCCGCTGCTGTAGCCATGCTTCGGTGGCGGCCACGATTTTTGGATCATGCGCGCCAAAGTGGATGTCGGAAAGATGCGCGATACGGGCCATAGTGAGGTTAACAATGAAGCACGGGACGGGGTCCAATCAATGCAGGAAATCCAATAGATAACCGAAAGATGTCGCAAACCACCAGCTTTGCCGGCTCACCTGTCCGGCATGCTCACAAGGTTCGTGGTCGCAAATCGCACGCCCCGCTCCGCCTGAATGCTGTCGGCGAGAGACCTAACGGCGTCGATCGGACCTTTCAAAATCGTGCTTTCCAGACAGTTATTGTGATCGAGATGGACATGCGTTGTCGACACCACAAGTTCATGGTGTTCGTGCTGCAACGCCACGAGCCGCCCCGCCAGCGCGCGCACATGATGATCGTAAACGTAGGATAGATTACGTTTGAACCCGCTTTGCTCACGCCCAAAAGCGGACTTTCATTCATCGTCGAATTAGCGCCATGGTGTGAGCAGAGAGGTCACGGTCGAACAAGCGACCCGGGGGCGTAATGAAGATTACCAGGATTGTCATTCGGAACTGGCGTTCCGTTAAGCGCGCTAAATTTCGGACACTCAATTGGTCTGTCAAAGTCATCTTGATTACAGAAGTGTAAGCTGACAGATAGGAGCTCTGCGACCGGGCGTGGGGGATATCGATC
>JAYUYR010000192.1:0-4960 GCA_043752405.1 Sphingomonas sp.
CGATTCCCGGTCGGGCCTCCAACGCTTCGCTGAGTCTGTGGGCAAGCCAGCTTGCCCACAGACTCAGCGAAGCGCGGCCGGCCTCAATGCAATTGAGGACCGACGACGTGGCTTTGCCACGGCGCACCACGTTGTTAAGGGCAGCAGCATGACTCTCCGCCTCTTCAACAGCCTGACCCGCCAACTAGAAGACTTCGCGCCCCTCATCGGCAACGAAGCCCGCGTCTACACTTGCGGCCCCACGGTCTATAACTACCAGCATATCGGCAACATGCGTGCCTATGTCTTCGCCGACACACTGGGCCGCGCACTGAGCTTTAAGGGCTACGACCTCAAGCACGTCATCAACATCACCGACGTCGGCCATTTGACCAGCGACGCCGATGCTGGCGACGACAAAATGGAAAAAGCCGCGACCGCGCAGGGCAAGACAGCGTGGGACATCGCCAGATTCTATCAGGCCGATTTCGAGGCCGACCTCGCACGGCTCAACATCCGCCCGACCGATCACCCGCGCGCCACCGATTATGTCGAGGCCATGATCGACTGGGCAAAATCGATTGCCGACAAGCATTGCTATGTTCTCGAAGGCGGCCTGTATTTCGACACTTCAACCGTCCCCGATTATGGCGCGCTCGCCCGCGCCAACACCGACGAGGGACAAAGCCGTATCGATCCCGTTCCCGGCAAGCGTCATGCAACCGATTTCGCGATCTGGCGCACGACCCCACCCGGCGAATCGCGGCAGATGGAATGGGATTCACCTTGGGGTCGTGGCGCGCCGGGCTGGCATCTTGAATGCTCGGTCATGTCGGGCGCGATCCTCGGCTTTCCGTTCGACATCCACACCGGCGGCATCGACCACCGCGAAATCCACCACCCCTGCGAAATCGCCCAGAATCAGGCGCATGAAGGGGGCGCAGACAGCGGCGCGCGCATCTGGATGCACAATAATTTCCTGATCGACAGGCGCGGCAAGATGTCGAAGTCGAGCGGCGAATTCCTCCGCCTGCAAACCCTCATCGACAAAGGCTTCCACCCCCTCGCCTTCCGCATGATGTGCCTGCAAGCGCACTACCGCAGCGAAATGGAGTTCACCTGGGAAGGGCTGGCGGCGGCTTTGGTACGGTTGAAGCGGTTGGTGCAAGGGATTGAGAAGCTGAAGGCATTAGCGGCCGGAGTAAAACCGGGGCAAGAGGACGTTCATTCGGTTGTTATCGAACAATTCGCCGATTCTTTGAGCGACGATTTAAATACTGTCAGGGGTCTTGGACATCTCGAGGCAAGCGTCAGCGCCAATCACTTTCCCGCTACGAACTATGCAAATGTGCTGGACATGGACTCGGTGTTGGGATTGTGCCTGTGCACACTTACCCGCGCCGCCCTCCGCATCTGCCCCGCATCAGCCACGCTAACCGAAGCCGAAATCGAAGCCCGCCTCGACGAACGCAAAGCCGCGCGCGCTGCAAAGGACTTCGCAACATCGGACCGCATCCGCGACGACCTCATCGCGCAGGGCGTCGAAGTCATGGACGGCGACCCGCTCGGCTGGGAATGGAAACTGAATATCTAGCGTCCGCAGTCTTGCAATTACGAAACCGTGCGGCATAATAGTTTCATGCTGCAACCTATCGCATGGTTTGTTCTCGCTGCGGCTCACGCCATTCCGGCGCTGGCCTTGTTCCAGCCCGCATTGATCACGAAGCTATATCGGATAAGCGCAGAATCCCCGCTTTTTCTGCTGTTCCAGCATCGCGCCGCACTGTTCCTCGCGGTTTTCGTGATTTGCGTCTGGGCAGCGTTCGACCCCGGCAGTCGCCGCTTGGCGAGCGTTGCGGTGGCGATCAGCATGGTCTCGTTCGTCATCCTATGGTGGATGAACGGGTCGCCCTCCGCCTTCCGAACGATCGCGATCACCGACTTGATCGGTCTACCATTTCTGGCATTCGTGGCGTGGAAGGCATTTGCTACAGCCTGACGCAGGGAGTTTCCACATCAAAACAACCGCCGCCCTCCCCGCACTCATCCGCCCGCTGATCGAGGCGCGGCTGCCCGACTGGCTCGACGTCCGCTGGTTCGCGACCAAGGATGAAGCCTTCACCCACGGCCCCGGTGCGGAAATCGGCTGGTTCGACATGTATGACAAAGCCGATATGGCCGCCGTCATCGCCAATGCGCGCGACCTGAAATGGCTGAATTCAATCTATGCGGGCATCGACGGCATGCCCATCGATCAACTCATCGCGCAGGGCACTGCCTACACCAATGGCGCAGGCATCAATGCTGTCACCATCGCCGAATATGTCGTCATGGGAATGCTGACCGTCGCCAAGGGCTATGACGATGTCGTCCGCGCCCGCGACCGGCACGAATGGCTGACCGATTCGCCGGGCAAGGTCGAACTGGCCGGATCGAAAGCGCTGTTGATCGGCGCAGGGGCCATCGGTGGGCTGATCGCGACACGCCTCACCGCGTTCGACGTCGCCGTCACGACCGTGCGCCGCACCCCCGGCCCCCAAGAGCTCGGCCCCGACCAATGGCGCACCCATATCGGTGATTATGACTGGATCATCCTCGCCGTCCCCGCCACACCCGAAACCGACGGCATGATCGGCGTCGGCGAACTCGCGGCCATGAAGCCGACCGCAACGCTCATCAACATCGCACGCGGTTCGGTCATTGATCAGGACGCGCTGATCGGCGCACTGACTTCCAAGTCAATTGCGCACGCCTTCCTCGACGTAATGACGCCCGAGCCGCTCCCGCCCGAACACCCGCTGTGGACCACGCCAAACGCGCACATCACCATGCACCTGTCGGGCCGCGCGCAGGACAAGATGTTCATGCGTTCCGCCGAACGTTTTCTCGATAATCTCGACCGCTGGCACCGCGGCGAACGACTGCTGCACCAAGTCGATCTGACGCGGGGCTATTAAGCCGCCTTTTTCAGCTTCGCCAGTTTGCGCAAAATCATGTCGCGCTTCAACCGCGACAGGTGGTCGATGAACAATATCCCCTCGAGATGATCCATCTCATGCTGCAAACAGGTAGCGAGCATCCCTTCGATCCGTTCGTCATGCTGGACGCCGTCCAAATCTATCCAGCGCGCACGGCATGATACAGGGCGTTCGACTTCAGCGTAGTGATCGGGCACCGACAGGCAGCCTTCGTTGTAAACCGACCATTGCTCCGCCGGATCGACGATCTCTGGATTGATGAAAACGCGCGGATCACGGACCGGTTTGCCCTCTCCATCCTCTTCGTCCTGCAAGTCCATGACCAGAACCCGCTTGGGCACCCCCACCTGCACCGCTGCCAGACCGATCCCCGGTGCTGCATACATCGTCTCGAACATATCGGCGACCAGCGCGCGCAGGTCGTTATCCACGCCTTCAATCGGCGTCGAGATAACACGCAACCGCGCATCGGGTGCTTCGAGTATTGGAAGAATGGCCATATCAGTCTCAGGTATGAAGCCAACGCCTTTGCGTCAAGCCACCGGACGCCGCGCCCGCAACGCCTGTGCCAATGTGCCGTCATCAAGGTAATCGAGCTCACCGCCCACCGGCAAACCGTGAGCCAGCTGTGTCAGCCGCACAGGGAATGTCTCCAACCGGTCCGCGATGTAGTGCGCGGTCGTCTGCCCCTCGAGCGTCGCATTCATGGCCAGCACAACCTCATCCACCCCGCCCGCGGCAACGCGGGTAACGAGCCGGTCAATCGTCAGATCCTCCGGCCGCACGCCATCGAGTGCCGATAGCCTGCCCCCCAGAACATGGAACCGCCCGGGAAACAGCCGCGACCGTTCCAGCGCCCACAAATCCGCGACTTCCTCCACCACCGCAATCGAGCGGTCATCGCGGCGCGGGTCGGCGCAAATGCCGCAAGGATCGGTCGTATCGATGTTCCCGCACGTCGCACACTCGGCAAGGCGCTCGTCCACCCGCTCCAATGCTCGCAGCAGCGGCACCAGCGCGCCTTCGCGTTTCTTGAGTAAATGCAGCACCGCACGCCGTGCCGACCGTGGCCCCAAACCGGGGAGCCGGGCGAGCGCTTGCGACAGCGCTTCGATTTCGGGAGATGCCATGCCTTCCCCTATACCGTTCAGGCTGAGCTTGTCGAAGCCCTGTCCTTTCTTCTACTGCGGCGGAGATGCGCATCATATTCATGGGAACCCCCGAATTCGCCGTCCCCAGCCTTAACGCGCTGGTCACAGCGGGGCATGACGTCGTTACGGTCTTCACCCAGCCACCGCGCCGTGCGGGGCGTGGCAAGGCACTCACGCCCTCCCCCGTCCAGCGACGCGCCGAAGCGCTGGGCATAGACGTCCGGTACCCGGTCTCGCTGCGCAGTCCCGAAGAACAAGCCGCCTTTGCCGCGCTCGACGCCGACATCGCTGTTGTCGCCGCCTATGGCCTTATCCTGCCCCAACCCGTCCTCGACGCCCCAAAACATGGCTGCATCAACGTCCACGCTTCGCTCCTGCCGCGCTGGCGCGGGGCGGCTCCGATCCACCGCGCCATCCTTGCAGGCGACAGCGTAACCGGCGTGACGATCATGCAGATGGAAGCAGGTCTCGACACCGGGCCAATGCTGGCGACGGCCATGACACAAATCGGTGTCAAGAACATTGGACAGTTGACCGACGAACTCGCCTGCATCGGTGCCACGCGACTAATCGACGTGCTCGCCGACCTTTCCGCCCTTCCAAAGCCGCAACCGTGTGATGGCATACTCTACGCGCCCAAAATCGACAAAAGCGAAAGCCGCCTCGATTTCCTGACCAGCGCCCCGCAAGTTGTCCGCCAGATCCGCGCCTTCGCTCCCAACGCCTATTTCGAATACTCCGGCGAACGCATCCGCATCCTCGACGCCGAAGCGCTGATCACGCCCGACCCATCGCCTCCCGGCACTATTACCGACGACATCCTCACCATTGCCTGCAACCCCGGTGCGATCC
>JAYUYR010000193.1:0-12061 GCA_043752405.1 Sphingomonas sp.
CGGTCCGCCCGCTGCCCCGCACCGAGCACCAGGACGCGCCGCTTGAACGTCTCGCTGCCCAAGGTCTTGCCGAGCAACGCGCGCACTGCGACCAGCAGCGCATAGGCGATGCCCATCGCATAGAGCGAATTCGACCGCCACAATGTCGCTCCCGGAATTGCGAAATAGACCAATGACAGAAAAATCACGCCAAGGCAGATCGCCACCAGCAGTCGCGCCGCCGCAAAGCGCAACGACTGCAGCGAATCAACGCCGTAAACGCCAACCGCAATCATCGCGAACTGGAGTGACAATGCAAAGCTGACCAGCGGCACGATGCGCGTAACCGCTGAATCGACAAACATATCGATCTGCCGCGCACGGATCACCCAGGCAAGTTCGGCCGCCCCCAGCAGCAGCGCGAGATCGAACAGCGCGAGCAGCAGCACCGCATAGGGCACATAATGTTTGAACAGCCTAAACATGACTTTGTTTGTGGTCGTCCCTTACCCGCAAAGCGTCAAATATTCCGACACTCAATTACCCTGTCGACCAAATTGACAAAAATTTCCTGAAAATTGCGCCAGCAATCGTTATGGGCCTAAAAATGGATGAAAAAACACGCATTGTTCCGGTCATTTTGTCGGGGGGATCGGGCACACGGTTGTGGCCGATGTCGCGGGATGAGCGCCCTAAACAGTTTCTTGCACTCACCGGCGCACAGACGATGTTTCAACTGACGCTCGACCGGGCAGGGGATGCGGATCGTTTTTCGCCGCCGCTTATTGTTGCCAACGCGCGCCATGCCGACTTGATCGAGGAACAGCTTGAGGGGCGCGCCGCAACGCTCGTTCTCGAACCCCTTGCGCGCAACACGGCACCTGCCATTGCCCTCGCGGCGCTTGTCGCAAATCCGGCTGATCCGCTTCTGGTCATGCCCAGCGATCATGTGATTACCGACGGCCCCGCTTTCATGGCGGCCATCGATGCCGCATTGCCGCTGGTCGAACGTGGCTGGCTGGCGACCTTTGGTATCACGCCCGATGCTCCTGAAACCGGATATGGTTATATCCGCACCGGCGAAGAAGTGGCTCCCGGCACCTACCGCGTTGACCGCTTTGTCGAAAAGCCCGACCTCGCAACGGCAGAGGCTATGCTTGCCCAAGGCGGCTATGTCTGGAACGGCGGCATTTTCCTGTTTCGTGCCGACGCCTATCTTCGTGCGCTTGCCGAATTTGCGCCCGCCATGCTCGATGCTGCCCGCGCCGCCGTCGAGGCGGCGGAACGCACCGGCCAACGCATTCTTCCCGATGCCGAAGCCTTTGCAGCCAGCCCATCGGACTCAATCGACTATGCTGTGATGGAGAAAGCCGATCGTGTCGTGGTCGTGCCTGTCGGCATGGGCTGGTCGGACATCGGATCGTGGGATGCGCTCCACACTCTGCAGAGCGACATCGACGGCAATGCCCATGCCGGTGATGTCGTAGCAATCGACACCGCCAACTGCCTGCTCAGTAGCGACGGTATCCGGATCGCTGCGGTCGGTATTTCGGACCTGATCGTCGTCGCAAGCGGCGACAGCGTCCTCATTCTCCCGCGCGGGCAGAGTCAGGACGTGAAGCGAATTGTTGCGGCTTTGAAGGAACGCGCCGGTTAGGCAAGCGCTCTACAGTTTACTCGTCAGCTCCGGCACGATCTTGAACAGGTCGCCAACCAGCCCAATGTCCGCCACCTGGAAAATCGGCGCGTCTTCGTCCTTGTTGATGGCGATGATCGTCTTCGAATCCTTCATCCCCGCAAGGTGCTGGATCGCGCCCGAGATGCCGACCGCGATATAGACTTCGGGCGCGACGATCTTGCCGGTCTGGCCGACCTGATAGTCATTGGGGACATAACCCGCGTCGACCGCCGCGCGGCTCGCACCGACACCGGCGCCGAGCTTGTCCGCGAGTGGTTCGATGAGGTTGTGGAAGTTCTCGCTGTTTTGCAACGCGCGGCCGCCCGAGACGATAATCTTTGCGCTAGCAAGTTCGGGGCGGTCGGATTTCGACAGTTCGGCACCAACGAACGACGACATCCCCTTGTCACCGGTCGAGGCCACGGCTTCGACCGTTCCACTGCCGCCGCTGCGCTCAGCCTTGGCGAAAGCCGTGCCACGCACGGTGATCACTTTCTTGGCATCCGACGACTGGACGGTCGCAATCGCATTCCCGGCATAAGTCGGGCGCGTGAAGGTATCGGCGCTTTCGACCGACAGGATTTCGCTGATCTGCATCACATCAAGCAAAGCGGCGACGCGCGGCGCGATGTTTTTGCCGTTTGCGGTGGCGGGCGCAACGAAAGCGTCGTGATGGCCCATCATTTCGACGATCAAGGGCGCAACATTTTCGGCGAGTGCATGGTCGAATGCGGCATCGTCTGCGACATGAACTTTACCTACGCCAGCGATCTTGGTGGCATCGGCAGCAACATCGGCAATGCCTTTTCCCGCGACGATCAGATGGACTTCACCAAGTTGCGAGGCGGCTGTGATCGCCGACAATGTTGCATCTTTAATTCCACCGGCATCATATTCGACCCAGACGAGCGTCTTCATGCCGCCACTCCCATATCCTTGAGTTTTGCAACCAGCGCATCGACATCGGCTACCTTGATCCCCGCGACACGCTTGGGCGGCTCGACGACCTTGAGCGTGGTCAGGCGCTTGGTCACGTCAACGCCGTAATCGGCAGGCGTTTTCTGCGCCATCGGCTTCGATTTTGCCTTCATGATATTGGGGAGCGAGGCGTAGCGCGGCTCATTGAGGCGCAGGTCGGTGGTGACAATCGCGGGCGTTTTCAGACTGACAGTTTCGAGCCCGCCATCGACTTCGCGGGTTACGGTGACATTGTCACCGGATACATCAACCTTCGACGCAAATGTGCCCTGCGGACGACCCGTCAAAGCGGCGAGCATCTGGCCGACTTGGTTGCTGTCGTCATCAATCGCCTGTTTGCCGAGAATGACAAGACCGGGAGCTTCCTCTTCAACAACTTTGGCGAGTAGCTTGGCCACGCCCAGCGGCTCGACCTCGGTTTCGCTCACGATCAGGATCGCACGATCCGCGCCCATCGCCAGCGCCGTGCGCAGCGTCTCCTGGCATTTCTGCTCGCCGATAGAGACTGCAATGATCTCGGCTGCCACGCCTTTTTCCTTCAGGCGGATGGCTTCCTCGACAGCAATTTCGTCGAACGGGTTCATGCTCATCTTGACATTGGCGAGATCAACGCCCGAACCGTCCGCCTTCACGCGCGGTTTCACGTTGTAATCAATGACCCGCTTCACGGGAACGAGGATTTTCATTTTGCGCTCCTGAGAATCGCTTTACGTTAACGTCAACTTGATGCACATGTGGTGTATCAAGTGCAGGTTTTCAAGCCGCTCGCACTTCCGCGACAATTTTCTTCGCTGCGTCGCCGAGGTCATTAGCTGCCACGATCGGCAGGCCCGAATTGGCAAGGATCGCTTTGCCTTCCGCCACATTTGTTCCTTCAAGACGTACAACCAGCGGCACCGACAAATTCACTTCCTTCGCAGCCGCGACGATGCCGTCGGCAATGATGTCGCATTTCATGATGCCGCCGAAGATGTTGACGAGGATACCTTTCACCGCCGGGTCTTTGAGGATGATCTTGAACGCCGCCGTCACTTTTTCCTTTGAGGCGCCACCCCCGACGTCGAGGAAGTTGGCCGGAAACTCACCATTCAGTTTGATGATGTCCATCGTCGCCATCGCCAACCCCGCGCCGTTGACCATGCAACCAATATTGCCACCCAGCTTGATGTAGGCGAGGTCATATTTCGAGGCTTCGACTTCGGCAGCGTCTTCCTCGGTCAGATCACGCAACTCCATCAGATCCTTGTGGCGAAACATAGCGTTGCCGTCGAAGGCAACTTTGGCATCGAGGACCAGCAGCTTGCCGTCATCGGTGACCGCAAGGGGGTTGATTTCAATCTGTTCGGCGTCGGTGCCAAGAAACGCATCGTAGAGTTTCGACGCAACGTCCGCCGCCTGCTTGGCGAGATCGCCGGTCAAGCCGAGTGTTGCTGCCACAGCGCGTCCATGGTGCGGCATGAAACCTGTCGCAGGATCAATGTCTAATGTCTGGATGCGTTCGGGCGTGTCGTGCGCAACCGCTTCGATGTCCATGCCGCCTTCGGTCGAGACAACTATACCGATCCGCCCTGATGCGCGGTTAACGAGGAGAGCAAGATAGAATTCTTGCGCAATGTCCACACCATCAGTCACATAAAGCCGGTTTACCTGCTTGCCCGCATCGCCGGTTTGGATCGTTACAAGCGTATTGCCGAGCATGTCGATCGCCGCTGCACGGACGTCATCGGCGGAGCGCGCCAACCGAACACCGCCCTTGGCATCGGGGCCCAGTTCCTTGAACTTGCCCTTGCCGCGTCCGCCTGCGTGAATCTGTGCTTTCACGACATAAAGCGGCCCGGGAAGTTTTGCGGCGGCGGCGACTGCCTCATCGACGCTAAGCGCGGCATAACCGACAGGCACCGGCACACCGAACTTCGCGAGCAATTCCTTGGCTTGATATTCGTGGATGTTCATTGGGGCCGCTCCTGAATGGGATGCGGTCCTAAAGCATAGCTGGTGCCGGTTTGCCAGCCGCCCCGTTTCAATTACGTGGCGATGGCGCAACCAAGTCCGGCAGTTGTGACCACAGCCACGATTTCGGGATCACCCAGCTCGCGGGTTTTCCTCAGAAACTCGCCGACCGTCAGGTCGCTGATGCGCGTGCTGCCGAGCCCCGACAGACGCGATAATCTCTGCAACTGTGCAAGCGAAAGCCGGTCAACCATTCGCTGCGCCATGCACGTTGCGATGGGTTTTGACAGCCCCGCATCAAGAAGCGCCGTCCGCACGCGCGATTCGGGGGTCGCACAGGCGGACAGGGCAAGAAGGGGGAGAGCAATACTAAAAAGGCGCATGATAATTCCGATCTATCAGGTCCTAGTGCATATTTTAAGGTGACGGAAAGCTGAACGTGGTTATATGCAAGACATGACAATATGGTCGGGCTCCCTCCTCTTCTTGGCAACCATCGCCGTGATGGAAGGCGTTGCCTATGTCGCGCACCGCTGGGTTATGCACGGCTTTGGCTGGTTCCTGCATAAAAGCCATCATGAACCGCGCACCGGCAACTGGGAAATGAACGACTGGTATTTTGTGATTTTTGCGGCACCCTCGATTGCGCTGCTGATTGGGGGCACGGCCGGCTATTGGGGCGCATGGGCAATATGGATGGGCGCCGGTATTGCGGCCTATGGCGCTATATACCTCGGGTTCCATGACGTAATCGTTCACAAGCGCTGGGACAGCGGCTACGTACCGCGCTGGTCGTATATGAAGCGCATCGTTCAGGCACACCGCATTCACCACATTGTCGAGACAAAGGACGGCACTGTGAGCTTCGGCTTCCTCGTTGCACCGACGCCTGGGTCGTTGAAGGCCGAACTTCAGGCGCGAGGGCGGGCCGGTGTCCGTACGCCGCGCGGTGCTTCGTCCGTAACGGACTGAAAACGGAGAAAGTTTTGATTTCGCATTAAACCCGCCTGCTTCACTTAGTGGGGATGGGATCAGTTTAAAGCTTACGTGTCGTCCATTTTGATCCGTCGAAAGCGGTTCTGGCGATTAATCACTATCGTGGGGACGTTGCTCATATCGTCGTCCCGCTGCGAACGATCATTTCCGATGCGGTAAGGCTAGGTACCGCAGGGCTGCTTTTGTCGCACAATCACCCCTCGGGCGATCCGACACCAAGCCGAGCCGACATCGCTGCCACGCACATGCTTGCTCTTGCAGCCGAACCGCTCGGCATTACCGTTCATGACCATCTGGTCATTGGAAGGGGTAGAAACATCAGTTTTCGCGATGTGGGTTTGTTATAAAGCGAAACCGGGCCTGCGCTTTTACGCAGACCCGGCTTCTAGCCCTCGATACGCGACCCGAGGGGATTTCTTCAGCGGCAGTTGCCACTCCGGTCGATGGCGCGTCCCGCCAAAGCACCGGCGCCAGCGCCGATAATCAAACCAGTAGTACTGGGTTCGTTGTAACGCCCGCCGCGCCCGATTTCACGTCCGAGCAGACCACCTGCTACGGCGCCAATAATCGTGCCGGCCGTTCCGCTGCCGCGACGACACTGCCGATAATCGCGACGGTCATCGTAATTACGGTTGCGATACCCGCGATCATAACCACGATCGGCATAGCGGCGATCATCGTATCGGCGATCATCATAACCACGGTCATAGTCGCGACCCTGATAATAATCACCGCGGTCGTAATTGTCGCGCGCTAAAGCTGGCGTGGCGGCGATACCGGTTAGCGCAACACTGGCGACAGCTATCGTGCTCAAAAAACTTTTCATCATCGAACGTCTCCTTGCTTGCTTACTCGTTCTGGGCTGACCCGTTGTTTCGATGTCTTCTGTCTAAACTGATTCGCGTGGCGCGATCCTGAACATCGCGTTAGGGAATGTTCAGGTGCGCTTGGTCGGCTATGGGGCACGGACATGCGTCGCTTTACTATCCTCCCGCTCCTGCTGTTTCTGGCCCAGTGCCTAGCCGGGTCGACGCCCGGCGCGCCAAGCCCGGTAGTTTCGCAGCAGCTGACCATCGCAAGCACGCCCGTTGGTCTTGATTCGTCGGACCCCGCGCGCCGCCGCCTCGGTGCATTGAGCTACTTGGGCGGATGGGCACTGACCAGCGATGTGCGCTCGTTTGGAGGCCTGTCGGCGCTTGACGTTGATGGCAACCGGGTAACCGCACTTAGCGACATAGGCGCGGTGGTACGCTTTCGTCTGGGGCGGTTCGGCACAGCGTCGGACGCTCAGCTGAAGCGCGTGCCGTCCGGCTGCGGGCCTGTGGTGCGTAAAAACGACAATGACACCGAATCGCTGGGGCATGACGACATGCGCCACAATTGGTGGATCGGGATGGAATGGCGCAACGTCGTTTGCCGGGTGAACCGCGATTTTTCAAACGGGCAGGATACAGCCCCTTCAGCGATTAAAGGGTGGCGCAGGAAGAAGGGGCCAGAAACGCTATTGCGCCTCCAAGACGGTCGCTTTTTGACGATTGCCGAAGGGGCCATAGACAATGATGGGATCCGGTCCGCCGTCCTGTTCGACCGCGATCCGAACGACCCCGCCGTCAAAGTGACCCGGCTCGCCTATCGTCCCCCTGACGGCTTTGATCCGACTGACGCCGCGCAGCTTCCCGACGGTCGGATCCTCGTGCTCAACCGCCGTTTTGCGTTGAACAGCCTGTTTACTGGTACGTTGGTGATGCTCGACCCGTTGTCTCTGTCCGGGGGTGATGTTCTATCGGGACGCGTGATCGCGCGCTTTGAACCGCCGGTGGTCAGCGACAATTATGAAGGGTTATCGATCACGACTGAAAATGGCCATGCCATCATCTGGATCGTATCGGACAATAATTACAATCGCTGGCAGCGGACACTGCTGCTCAAGTTCGCCTTGAATCAAACGGCGAACTAGGCAGCGAGTTTTTGCACTTTGGCAATTTTGCGCTTCAGGCGCTGAACCTTCAAGCTCAACTTATCTTCCGACGTTTTGCCAAGCCAGTTGTCGAGACCGCCGACATGTTCGACCGAACGCAGGCCATGCGTTGAGACGCGCAGTTTGACGCTTTCCCCCAGCGTATCCGACATCAACGTGACATTCTGGAGGTTGGGAAGAAAGGTGCGCTTGGTCTTGTTGTTGGCGTGGCTGACGTTGTTACCAACCATGCGACCCTTGCCGGTCAATTCGCAAATGCGCGCCATCGTGATAAGTCCTAAATGTTTAGTATTTCGGAAAAAGGCGCGCCTAACGGCAATCGTTACTTTCGTCAACCGTCACACGTCGGCTAAGCGGCGATCATGGCATTTCCGCTTCCCGATCCGATGCGCCGTGCGCTTGATGTTGCCCGACAGGCTGCGGCGGATGGCGAAGTGCCGGTCGGCGCTGTTATCATCCGGGGCAGCAAAATAATCGCAGTCGCTGCCAACGCCACGCGTACCGGCAAAGATCCGACAGCCCACGCCGAAATCGTCGCAATCCGCACAGCCTGTGCCTCGCTCGGCACCGATCGCCTGTCCGATTGTGATCTGTGGGTGACTTTAGAGCCTTGCGCGATGTGTGCGGGGGCCATTGCCCATGCTCGCATCGCCAGACTCTATTATGCCGCCCCCGATCCCAAAGGCGGTGGCGTCGAACACGGTGCGCGCGTTTTTGCGCATCCGACATGTCACCATCGACCCGAAATCACCGCAGGATTGGGTGAGGACGAATCGGCGGCATTGCTCAGGACATTTTTTGCGTTGAAGCGTTAGCTGCGCATGTCGCCTTCGCGCACCGGCACTATTTTAATCTCGACGCGGCGGTTTGCCTGTTTGCCCATCTCGCTTGTATTGTCCGCAACAGGCTGGCTCGCGCCAAAACCCTGTGTTGCAATACGTGCTGACTGGACGCCGCGTGTGGTGAGATAATCCGCGACCGACCGCGCCCGGTTCTGCGACAACGGAACGTTGATCCCGTCATTCCCCGTCGAATCGGTATGGCCATAGATGTCGATAAATGTCTTTTCATACGACGTCAGCGTCTGCGCCACCTGATCGAGCGTATTGCGGAACTGCGGCTGAATTGCCGACTGATTGGTTGCAAACGTTACGCCTGATGGCATGTTAAGAAGCAGATTATCGCCGTCGCGAATCACTTGAACATCGGTGCCTGCGGTCTGGGCGCGCAGCTTCTTTTCCTGCGCATCCATGTAAGCCCCGACACCCGCGCCAGCGAGCGCGCCTATGCCGGCGCCAACAATTTTTTCGGTCCGGTCATTGCGGCCACCGAGCAAATCACCCAGCAGCAGGCCTGCCGCCGCGCCGCCGACGCCGCCGATGGCTGCTTTCGAAATGCGGCGATTGCCCGTTTCGGGGTTCGTTGTGCACGCCGCCGTCGCTAGCAATCCGCCGATCAACGCGACGCAAGTAACTTTTGTGATCACGATATTTTTCCTCTGAAGCCTTAGCAAATTGAGTAGCAACTTGAGCGCCGTGTTCTGCAACCGGCTTGAACCCAACGTGATCCAACTGTTGTGCAATCGACAGAATCAGGCCAAACATGTCACCGCACGTCATGCCATCCACCCTTCTTCAACCTTATCCGTGGACCGATGTCGCGATCATCGTCGCGCTCGTCGCGCTTAATGGCGTTTTCGCCATGTCCGAACTCGCCATTGTATCGGCGCGCCGCCCGCGGCTGGAAGCTATGGCACGCAAGGGCAGCACGGGCGCGCGCATTGCATTGGGCCTGCATGCTGATCCGGGGCGATTTCTGTCGACGGTCCAGATCGGAATCACTTTGATCGGCATCATCGCGGGCGCATATTCGGGATCGAGTCTTGGCGGACCAACGGGGCAACGCATTGCCGCGTTTGGCGTGGACCCGGAATTTGCTGCAACGCTCGGGTTTGCGCTTGTCATCGGGCTAACGACCTATATCTCGCTGATCATCGGCGAGTTGGTGCCCAAACAATTTGCCCTGCGCGCGCCAGAGCCGATTGCCGCCGCCGTCGCCCGGCCAATGGTCTGGCTGTCGATGGCGACCGGCCCCGTCGTCTGGATACTCGACAAATCGAGCGCACTGATCTTCCGATTGCTGCGCATGAATCGTGAATCGCAAAGCCATGTGACCGCCGAGGAACTTCACCTCATCGTTGCTGAAGCCAGTAAATCGGGTGTCATCGAGGAATCGGAACGCGCGATAATCTCGGGCGTCGTTCGCCTTGCCGACCGGCCCGTGCGCGAAGTTATGACGCCGCGCACCGAAGTCGACTGGATCGATGCCGACGCCGATCATGACACCTTACTCGATGTTTTGCGCGCACTTCCACACAGCCGAATGCTTGTCGCCGAAGGGTCGGTCGACAAGATTATCGGCGTCGTACAGGCGCGCGACATAGTTGCTAAACTAGTCGATGGCGCCGAAATCGACCTGCGGAACCTGATGAAGCAAGCACCAATTGTTCCCGATCAGGTCGATGCGATGGATGCACTCGAGGCACTTCGCCGGGCCGATGTGCCAATGGCGATGGTTCATGATGAGTATGGTCATCTCGAAGGGATAGTGACGCCTGCCGATCTTCTCGCTGCCATTGCAGGGGATTTCGCTTCGGATCGCGACATCGATACCGATCCGCCGCTGGTCGAGCGCGAGGACGGCAGCTTGCTCGTGTCGGGCTGGCTCCCGGCTGATACGCTTGCCGAACGCATCGGTCTCTCGCTGCCCGAGGATCGTGATTATGCAACCGTGGCGGGGCTCGCGCTGGCGGAGTTCAAGCGTCTCCCGGGCGTCGGTGACTACTTCGATCTGGGAGGATACCGGTTCGAGATTGTCGATCTCGACGGACGAAAGATCGACAAGCTCCTCGTTGCCGAACAACCGCGAGGGCCGCGCCGGGTCTTGGCAAATTAGCTTGACTGCAATAGCGCCGATGGCGGGGAGATCGGCATTATGCGCGGGACAGGGTTTCACTATCACGCAGACCGCGACCGTTTGCTCGCCGAAGCCCATGCACGGCCCTCGACACCGCTCGACGTGCCGGTATTTGCCACGCGTATTGCAACGATTGCGTCGCAAGACGGTTGGGCAGCGGATCGTGAGCATCTGGCCGAATTGTGCCGCATGTCGCTGCTGCCCGAGCCCCCCGCCGACGCGCGCTGGTGGTCGTTCGATGCCGGGCGCTGGACGTTGCGCTGGGAACGGCACACCGAGTTTTCGAGCTGGACGATATTTGGCAGGGAGCCTGTCGACGGCCTACCTACAGGCTGGCTGGAGGCTTTGCCGGGCGAAATACTGGTATCGACCACCGCCGACCTGAGGCGCGACGAAGCCGAAGGGCCATCGCCCGTGCCGCCGCTGGGCACCAGCATGATCGGTTCGGTTGTGCTGGGGGGAGCCGCGACAATCTATACCGATTTCAAACCGGACGAGACCGGAACAACACGTTTCCTTGTGCTGGTGAAATCGGTGGACCGTGTGCTGGCAGGACGGCTGGCGCTTATGCTGCTCGAGATCGAGACCTACCGCCTTATGGCACTGCTTGCTTTTCCGCTGGCCGGTAAGGCGGGCGCGCAAGTCAGTGCGTTCGAGATCGAGACCGGTACGCTGGCGGCGCGGCTGGCCGAAGAAGCGGGTGTGGACGCGGACCGCGCTCTACTCGGTCGCCTGGTTGCGCTCTCGGGTGAAGCCGAGGCGCTGAATGCTCAGACCAGCTACCGCTTCCGCGCGGCGGCCGCCTATCACGAAATCGTGCGCGACCGCATATCGACACTGCGCGAGGTCCATATTCCCGGAATGCAGACCATCGGCGAGTTCATGGACCGCCGCCTTGCCCCCGCCATGCGCACCTGCGACGCGGTTGGTGAACGCGAGCGTGCCGTGATTGCGCGAATTTCACGCACCGGACAGATGTTGCGCACCCGCATCGAAATTGAGGCCGAGGCGACGAGTGCGGCCTTGCTCAAATCCATGGACAACCGCGCGCTGACGCAAATCCGTTTGCAACGCGCAGTCGAAGGATTATCGGTCGCGGCTATATCCTATTACGCCGTTTCGTTGCTCAACTATCCGTTGAAGGCGATTGAACACAGCGTGCCCAAATTTGATGCTGCGCTGGCAACGGGCCTGCTCGCCCCGGCGGTGGTTATCGGTGTTTGGCTTGCGCTCAAGCGCTTGCGGCGGCAGGAACCGGACTAATCCAGGGAGATAACTATGTTTAGTCACATGATGGTGGGCAGCAATGACATTGCCCGTTCGAAGATATTCTATGACGCCACGTTCACTGCGATGGGCGGACGCGCCGGGAGCATCGACCCGAAAGGACGTCTGCTTTACATGCACAATGGCGGATTGTTCCTCGTCACGCCGCCGATCAATGGCGAACCCGCGACGCATGGCAATGGCTGCACCGTCGGCTTTGCGATGACGCCCGAACAGGCCGATGCGTGGCACAAGGCCGG
>JAYUYR010000194.1:0-4957 GCA_043752405.1 Sphingomonas sp.
TGTTGCAAGGTAGATGTCGTGAACGGCGGCGGCGGGTTGCGCGTCAGCGGCTTGGTTTCGACGTCCTGAACTGTGAAATATCCGCTCTCGACCGCGGCCTTGGCGGCCATCGCATCGCCTTCGCTGCCGATGGTCAGCCGGTCGATCTTCTCGCCCTTCCAACGGACCAGCCGCCCTAGGAATGCAGTGCCGTCATGTTCAAGATCGGCGACGACAGACCAATATTCCTGCGCTCTGAATGCTTCGATTTCGCGCTCACGATCAACAATCATCCTCAGAGTGACCGACTGAACGCGCCCCGCCGACTTCGCGCCGGGCAGCTTGCGCCACAACACCGGCGACAGCGTAAACCCAACCAGATAATCTAGTGCCCGACGTGCGCGATAAGCGTCGATCAAATCATCGTCGAGCGCACGCGGCGCTGCCATCGCCTCTAACACCGCCGTCTTGGTGATAGCGTTAAAGGTGACGCGCTCTACTTCTTTGGGCAGCGCTTTTTTCTTTGCCAGCACCTCGCGCACGTGCCACGAAATTGCCTCGCCCTCGCGATCAGGATCAGTCGCGAGGATCAGGCGATCCGCAGTCTTGGCGAGATCGGTTATTGCCTTGAGCTGCTTGGCCTTATCGGCGTAATTTTCCCATTCCATCGCGAAGCCATCATCAGGGTTCACTGATCCGTCTTTGGGCGGCAAGTCGCGGACATGGCCATAGGAAGCAAGGACGCGAAAATCCTTGCCCAGATAGCCCTCAATGGTTTTGGCTTTGGCCGGCGATTCAACAATGACGAGTTGCATGGGTGGAAAAAGCGTCCCTTACGTGTGCGTGCGAGGGTGGCGGGGTATGTGCGCGGGCGTCAAGTGGTCAATCTAAGGCCCTTGCGCAAGGGCGAGGCGGAATTGCTACTACATCCGGTGAGTCGATCTCATATTTGACAATGGTATCAGCCGTGACGCAACGATGTATTCCGGCAGCCGTCCCTGATATTTTGATAGCGCTATCACATACGTTGACGCTAGATTGGCCAAACTCAAAGGGACGAGTATGAATGAAATACTTTGTCGGGCTGGCCGCATGCTGACTATTGGGCGTGATATAGAATACTGCACAATCCACCCAGAGATCGGTGGAAGCCTCGGTAGGTGGACTGTTGACCTACAGGATATGCTTCGCATCACGAATGCCTCGTCTATTGCAGCGGGCCAGATGTTGGGCATGGCCAGCTTTCCGCTTGTTCCGTATTCCAACCGGATAGGAAATGGTGCCTTCGAATGGAATGGCAAGACGATCCGGATCACGAAAAACTTCGCACCTGAACCGCATTCCATCCACGGCATCGGATGGGAGCAACCGTGGCTGGTTGCTGCTCAGAGCGATGACGCGGCAACGCTGACGCTGACGCACGATGGCGATAGCAAGTGGCCGTGGCCATTTAACGCATCACAGCGGATTCATGTGGGCAACCAGTGCCTGACGCTGACACTCAGCGTCCGCAACCTTGCACGACACAGGGCACCCCTTGCCTTTGGTCACCACCCATATTTTGATGCCGATGGAGCAACTTTGGCCTTTGATGCCGAGTCAGTCTGGATGACTGGCAAGGATGGGTTGCCGACCATGGCCAAGCGCCCAGAAGGACAATATGATTTCAGAACGCCGGCCTGCGTGGCAAAGCGCGCAGTCGACCATTGCTACACGGGCGTTTCGGGAGCGGCCCGTATCGCATGGTGCAACCGTCGGCTTGCTCTTGAAATAACATCCTCGCCTCAACTGGATGCCGCTGTGATCTATATTCCCACGGGTAGCGATGCGTTCTGCTTTGAGCCTGTGCCGCATATCAGCAATGCGCTGAACCTGCCCGGCCATAAACCGTCCATGCCCGTCATTTCGCCGGGGGCTTCATTCGCGACGACCATCCGCTTTCGCGCGATTTCGCGATAATCACACCCACTCTCTTCAGCAAGCAACCAGTTGCCACTAATTCGGAGCAGCATCCGATTCACGGCGAACTAGCGTATAGTCGAGTAAAATTTCTTCCACAGGACGTTCCTTGCCAGCCCGCCGTGCCCGGATTTGGTTGACCAGCATTTCGACCGCCGTTCGCGACATTTCTGCAATCGGCTGGTGGATGGTGGTCAGTTCGGGCCAGATCGATTGGGCAAAATCGGTGTCATCGAAGCCACAAACGGTCAAATCACGTGGCACATCGAGGTGGCGGCGATGTGCAACTGCCACGGCCGCTGCCGCCATATCATCATTGCTCGCAAAGATCGCTGTCGGACGGTAGGGCAGATCGAGCAACGTTCCCGCCGCGCCAAGGCCAGAGCGATAGGTAAACTCCCCCTGCACAATCAGTTCATCGAGTGTGGGCAATCCCGCATCCTGCATTGCCTCTCGAAATCCGAGCAGTCTTTGTTCGCTGGCCCTGTGCGTCAGATTACCGACTATAAATCCAATACGCTTGTGACCGAGCGCGACGATGTGTCGCGTCATCGCAGCAGCGGCCGCCCAATCATCGATGCGGACCACCGATACACGACCGGGGGGACGGCAGTTCGCCACAACGACAGAAAGGACGTCCGATTGCGACAGAATTTCAAGTATTCGCGGTGAATCACAAATTGGTGGTGAAAGCACAATGCCGTCGACACCCGTTGCGATCAATTGGTGCAATGCAGCTTCTTCCTCGATGTCGCCAGCATCGCATCGGTCAATGACAAGCTGCACATGGCTCAGCCGCGCCTGGTCCAGGCTGCCCAGCAAGTAGCGGCTGAGATAAGCGGCGCTGGGGTTGCTATAAAGCAAACCGATGCGAATCTGGTCGGCCCCCGCCAGCGTACGTGCCGCCAGATTTGGTGAATAGTTCAGCTGGGCGATCACGGCGTTGACGGCGTCGCGTGTACTGTCACGGACGTTCTTCTCACCATTGATGACACGCGACACAGTCATTGGCGAAAAACCCGCGGCGCTGGCCACATCGGCGATGGTAGGCGCACCCATCTGCGCGCGGGTCGATTTGACGTTCATATCCGTGTCCACAGCCCCTTCCCGATGCGCTTTACGCTAAAATGAGCAGGTGTGACTCACTTCAAGATAGTCCAATTCCACAACCATGTGACCACAAACAACTTCGCTTAACCTGTCATATCCTCAAGCTCGCGGCCTTTAGTTTCATAGACCATCTTGAGCACGAAAATCACCGAGAGAAACGCGCAGATCGTATAGAAGCCGTAAGTGATTGGCAGGCCGATATTCACTGCCAGCCATGGAAAGCTGAAACTGATTGCAAAGTTTGCAGTCCACTGCGCCGCCCCCGCCACGGCAAGGCCTGATCCGCGGATCTGGTTCGGAAACATTTCGCCGAGCATCACCCACATCACCGGACCCCAGCTGAAATTGAAGAAAATCACATAGATGTTCGCGGCATAAAGTGCGATTGTGCCAACGCCTTCGGGCAGCGTAAGCTTCCCGTCAGCAAAGGTGCCGACCGAAAAGCACCATGTCAGGATACCAAGCGTAACTGCCATACCCACTGAACCGATGAGCAGGAGCGGTTTACGACCGATTTTGTCGATAAGGCCAATCGCGCACAGGCAGGAAATGATCGACAGGGTGCCACTCAGAATGTTGATTTTAAGCGCATCTGCTTCGCTAAATCCGACCGCCTGCCACAGCACCGCACCATAATAAAAGACGACATTGATGCCGACGAGTTGCTGGAATACGGCAAGACCGATGCCGACCCATACAATCTTGCGCCATTTGCCGGTCGCCGGATCGTTGAGATCGGACAGTTTGGGCGCATGGTCACCCGCAAGTGAAGCTTTGATTTCCCGAACTTTTGTTGCCGCCGCGCCTGCGCCGAACAGCCGCGTCAGTACCCCTTCGGCTTCGACGAGACGCCCCTTGGCGACCAGAAAGCGCGGGCTTTCGGGGATGACGAGCAACGTCAAGAGGAACAGCAATGCAGGGACGGCTTGCAGCCAAAACATCCAGCGCCACGCCGGATAGCCAAGCCAGAACTCACCCAGCGACGATCCTGCCGATCGAGCGAGGAAATAATTGGCAAGGAACGCACCCGTCAGACCGGCGATAATCATCACCTGCTGGACACTCGATAGTCTGCCGCGGATGCTCGCGGGTGTGACTTCGCTGATGTACGCGGGGGAGAGCACGCTCGCCGCACCAACGGCGGCACCCGCGAAAAAACGGGCGATGGCCAAGAGGAGCGCCGAATCGGCAGCCCCGGATGCAATCGCGCTGACGAGAAACACTATCGCAGCCAGCATCATGACCTTGCGCCGACCAATCGAATCGGCAAGGCGCCCCGCCACAAATGCACCGACAGCGCAGCCGGGGAGCAAGGCGCTGACCGTGAGGCCTAATGTCCATTCGCTCAGTCCAAAGGTCGATTTCAACCCTTCCTGCGTGCCATTGATGGCGCCACTGTCATAGCCGAACATAAAGCCGCCGATGGTTGCCACACCGACAATGGCCGCGATCAAGGGCAGGTTGATCTGCTCTGCGCTTCGTTCCGTCATGAAAATCCCCTCACTGGATGCGCATCGCTTTTTATGGTAGCGCTAACGCGAAAGGTCTGATGCCAAAACGACGCGTTGTCAATGTAACCCCATGTATCAGAATTTGCGACAGGCTTGCAGAAACCCCCACGCCAACGATGATCAAGGACAGGTTGCGTTGCGCCACGACGCAATTATTGTGGCGTTGATGCACCGCTTGTCCCCTCGCCTCGGCGCATCAGCCTTTCTAATACTGGCTGTCACAACGCCAGTAGCAACAGCGCAACCCTCGATCTTACTCGCGCAGCGCGTTGAGGCTCAGTTGATGAAGGCAAGCCCCGGCACGCGGTTTGGCTTTGTCGTCACCCGCGAGGACGCGACTGAATTAATCGCGATCAATCCCGAGGCGCGGTTTATTCCCGCGTCGAACACAAAGATAT
>JAYUYR010000195.1:0-4953 GCA_043752405.1 Sphingomonas sp.
GCCGCTGCTGGTCGGGCAGATGATCGCCAAGGTGGCGCTGAGCCTGATCGTGGTCCCGGTGGTGATCCAGGGCGCGGTCATGCTGGGCCGCAAGCTCGACGCAGGTCGGCTGTGATGCCAGATCTTCACGATCCCGTCCTGTTGGCGAAAGCCGAGACGCTGACCGAGGCGCTGCCCTATCTTCAGCGCTATGCCGGGCGGACCTTCGTGGTCAAATACGGCGGCCACGCGATGGGCGATCCCGAACTCGCGCGCAATTTCGCCGAGGACGTGGTGTTGCTGAAAGCCGTGGGGATCAACCCGGTGGTGGTTCACGGCGGCGGGCCGCAGATCGGCGCGATGCTGAAAAAACTCGGGGTCGAATCGCGCTTCGTTGACGGGCTGCGGGTCACCGACCGAGCCACCGCAGATATCGCCGAAATGGTCCTGTCGGGCGCGATCAACAAGGAACTGGTCGGCTGGATCGCGCAAGCGGGCGGCAAGGCAGTCGGCATATCGGGCAAGGACGGCAATTTCGTCCGTGCCGAAAAGGTCGAGCGCACCACCCGCGACCCCGACAGCAATATCGAACGCGTCGTCGACCTGGGCTTTGTCGGCGAACCCAGGCAGGTCGACCGCACGGTTATCGACACGATCAGCGGCGCGGGTATGATTCCCGTAGTCGCGCCCATCGGCGTCGGTGCAGACGGGCACACCTACAACATCAATGCCGACACGATGGCGGGTGCGGTGGCCGCAGCACTGGGTGCGGCGCGGTTGTTCCTCTTGACCGACGTTGCAGGCGTTCTCGACAAAAGCGGTGAATTGCTCACCGATCTTGATCCCAATCAAATCAACGCTTTACGCGCCGATGGCACCGTGACGGGGGGCATGATTCCCAAGCTCGAGACGTGCGTGAACGCGGTTCAGGTGGGTGTTGGCGCCGCGGTCATCCTCGACGGCCGCGTGCCACACGCGATGCTTATCGAAATCTTCACGGCAAAAGGCGCGGGAACAATGGTGCGGGCGTAAGGCAGCCACAGCTGCCAGTGTTGCCGCCCCAACCGCGCGTCGCTAAAGCGCGGCCAGTGCATCACCGGAACCCGCCCTTATGGTCATGATCGTCCAAATTCTCTACATCCTGCTCACTGTCATCTGGTGGATCATCGTGGTTCAGGCCGTGATGTCGTGGCTGATCGCCTTCAATGTCATCAACACGCACAATGATTTTGTCCGCTCGATCTGGCAGGCGCTCGATAAGATGACCGAGCCGCTATATCGCCCGATCCGCAGGATCATGCCCGATTTCGGCGCGCTGGACCTGTCGCCGATGGTCGTGCTGCTGATCCTGTATATTTTGATGAACGTCATCCTGCCCAATTTATTGACGGCGGTGTAGCGGCGTGACCGCGACGATCATCGACGGCAAAGCCTTTGCCGCTCGGCTGCGCAGCGAGATTGCGACGGCTGTGGCCGAATTGCCGCGCGCGCCCGGCCTCGCAGTGGTGCTGGTCGGCGATGATCCCGCAAGCGCGGTCTATGTCCGGTCGAAGGGCAAGCAGAGCGTCGAAGTCGGCATGCGCAGCTTCGAACACCGCCTACCCGCCGACACCGCGCAGACCGATCTGATTGCGCTGGTGGAGCGCCTCAATGCGGACGATGCGGTTGACGGTATCCTCGTTCAGCTTCCTCTGCCCAGCCACCTCGACGACCTCGCTGTTATCAGCGCCGTTGACCCTGACAAGGATGTCGATGGCCTGCATGTCGTCAACGCGGGGCGGCTGGCTTCGGGGCTGCCGGGGCTGGTCAGCTGCACACCGCTGGGTTGCATGATGCTGATCAAGGACCAACTGGGCGATGTTTCCGGCAAGATTGCCGTGGTCATCGGGCGGTCGATCCTCGTCGGAAAGCCCGTCGCGCAACTGCTCCTCGCCGCAAACTGCACCGTGACGATGGCGCACAGCCGGACGCGCGACTTGCCCGACGTCGTCCGCCGCGCCGACATAATCGTGGCGGCTGTTGGCCGACCCGAGATGGTCACGGCCGACTGGATCAAGCCCGGTGCCTGTGTGATTGACGTCGGCATTAACCGGGTGGACGGCAAACTGATTGGCGATGTCGCGTTCGACGAAGTCAGAGCGGTTGCCGGATCGATCACCCCGGTGCCGGGCGGAGTCGGGCCGATGACGATTGCCTGCCTGCTTCAGAACACTTTGATGTCTGCCCAACGTCGCCAGGGAGTATCCATATGATCCTGTTCGCGCTTGCCGCCGCCACTGTCGCCGTGCCTTCCGCAATCGACGCCATTATTGCGGCCGAGCGCGCTTTTTCCCGTCGCGCGCAGGTTGAGGGGCAGTGGAAAGCCTTCCGCGCCACCGCCGCGCCCGATGCACTGATGTTCGTGCCCGATGTGAAACTCGCCAGCGCTGCGCTGGCCAATGCCACCGAACCTTCGGTACCGGTGATGTGGTGGCCGGCCACGGTCGCTGCCTCGTGCGACGGCACTTTGGGCTTGTCGACCGGCCCATGGGTGCGGGCGGCGTCAGCAGGCGTGGGCACTTTCACAACAATCTGGCGCAAAACGCCGCAAGGCTATCGCTGGCGCATCAATCATGGCCGCAACACGCCCAAGCTAGTGGCGGCGGGCGACAAGCCTGCGGTCATCGCAACAACCTGCGAAGGGGCATCGGCGACCGGAGCCGCTGCGCGCAGCGTTGCCTATGACCGGCTTGCCGCGAGCGTTGCTGCCAGGGCCGGTGTCGATGGTGCGATTGCCTTCGCTGGCGATGCCACCGGCGACATCCTCGTGCAGGTCGAAAATGCCATGCCCGCGCGCGGTCCTGCGGCGCTGCCACCGACCAAATTCGGTGCAGCGCTCGCTTCGGGCCATTCGGATGACTGGACGCTCGCCTGGGCCAGCCGCGCGCTGATCGGCGGCGAAGCAGGCGCGCACGACCTGCGCGTGTGGCAATGGCGCGGCAAGGACGGGTGGAAGCTGGTCGTCTACGAAACCATTGGTGTAAAATGATCGAGCTATTCATCTCGGCTTTCGTCACGTTTTTCGTTGTCATCGACCCGCCGGGTTGCGCGCCGATTTTCGCTAGCCTGACCTCCGGCGCACCCCCGTCGCACCGGCGCAGCATGGCGGTACGCTCGGTGATCGTCGCGGCATCGCTGTTGTTTGCCTTTGCGATTTTCGGCGAGGCCTTTCTCGGCGCGCTGGGCGTCAGCCTCGACGCATTCCGGATTGCGGGCGGCATCATGCTGTTCATGATTGCACTCGAAATGGTCTTTGAAAAGCGCACCGAGCGGCGAGAAAACCGTGCGCAGGACGTCAAAGACAGCGAGCATGAAGATATCTCGATCTTCCCGATGGCCATCCCGATGATCGCGGGGCCGGGATCGATTGCGAGCGCTATGTTGCTCACGTCGCGCAGCAACGGTTTGCCCGAAAGCCTGACCGTGCTTGGCGCGCTCGCCGCGGTTCTCTTGCTGACTTTGCTGTGTCTGCTGGTTGCAGGGCCGCTGATGAAAATGCTCGGTTACCGGCTCGAAGCGATGATCACGCGGGTGCTGGGCGTGATCCTTGCCGCGCTCGCCGCGCAATTTGTCATTGACGGAATCAAGGCGAGTTTCGGGGTTTAGCGGATCGCCCACACCAGCAGTGGCGATCCCTTGGCCAGCGGCACCGGCGTCAGCCAGTCGAATTTTTCGCCCTTTGCCAGCCGCGTATAGAATCCGTTCCTGTGCCGCGCGCGGTGGACGGTCGCTTCGCTCATGTTCGGGCAGGTCATCAGCAGCGTCGCCCCGTGGCGCAGCATGATCGCGCGGGCATTTTCAGGGCTGCCACCGAACGCATGATAGACGTCGAGGATCGCATCGCCATTGCGGTGATAAGGTCCTGCAACCGCCTTGTGGTGCGTGACCGTAATTAGCCGGGGGCCGAGATCGGCAAAGGTAAAGATGGTCGCCGCGGGCAGTTGCGCGACGGGCCGTAGCGCGCCGAGGGTCGGGCACAGGCGATTGGCGCGATTGACCAGACGATTGCTCGCCGAAACCTTCTCATTCGAAAACCGGTCGAAAATCAGCGCCGGACCGATGCCCGACAGCAGCAGGAATGCGGCAACAACCCCGAACGTGCGGACGAGAACCGATCCGTGCCGCGACAGTTTTGGCACAAGCGCCCAGGTCAGGACTGTCGCACCGGGGACCGCCATCAATTGCGCCGCTGGACCCTGCCGCGTCTGCCACAGGACGAGCAGCAGCGATACGACCGACACCAATGCAATCGGCGCCCATGCCCCAAAGGCACGGGTGCCCCAGGCGCGCCATGTCGCCCAAAGGCTGCCAATGACGCCGATGACGGGCAAAGCAATGACCGTCAGCGCAAGCGTCCACGGCTTTGTGTAGAGCGGTTTGGCTTCGTTCACATTGCTGAACCAGGTGTGGACGAGTTCGTCGCTGATCTGTTCGGGGCGGCCGAGGCACTGTGGCCAGGCATAGACAAAACCGGCGACCAGCAGCGCGCCGCCGAGCCCTGCTGCGGCGAACCTGATCATTGGTTTGTCGGTCGACAGGAACGACAACGCCACCGCCAGAGCCCCGGCAACGATCATCGTCGATAACCAGACCGGCGACAGAACATCGCAGCGCGCAACCGCATTGTCGTAAGACGCGAACACCAGGTAGCCGAGCGTGCAGCCAAGCCCGAGTGCCGCGCCATAGCTGCGCATCCGCCAAGCTTCCTCGCGCTCCCACACCCAGTGCAGAACGACCGCCGCCCCGCAAATCGCCAGAAACGGCAGCAGCTCGAGCCCGATCGACAGCGAGGCAGCGCTCGACAGCCCCATCGTCAACCCGCCACGCCGCACTTTGGGATCGGCCAAACCGGCAATCGTGACAACCAGAAACGCCAGTTGCCAGCCATGATGGTCGACGCGCGTCGGCATGAACATCAGGATCGCCGATTGGCTG
>JAYUYR010000196.1:0-4952 GCA_043752405.1 Sphingomonas sp.
GGAGGCCATCATCGCGTCCGAACGCAACGTCGTGGCGCAAACGCGTGCGGCCTATGCAAGCTATCAGGCGTCCAACGAAGTAATCGTTTCGTCGCAATCAGCGGTCGATGCGAACACGCTTTCGCTCGAGGGGGTGCGCGCCGAAAACAGTGTCGGGAACCGCACGATACTCGACATCCTAAATGCCGAACAGGAACTGCTCAATGCGCAAGTGCAACTCGTCTCGGCACGGCGGAACAGCTATGTGTCGGGTTTCTCGCTGCTGGCGGCAATGGGGCAGGCCGAAGCGCGTGATCTGGGCCTCGACGGCGGCGCGCTCTATGACCCCGTTGTTAACTATAATCGGGTCAAGAATAACGTCTGGGACTGGAACGACGACCCCCGGCCTGCTCCTGTCGCCACGCGAACAGTTGACACACCGGCGCAAACACCGGCAATCATGGGCCCAGCGCTGCCATAGGGCAGTATGTCGGGGGCGCAATGGGCAACGTGAGCAACGAACCGTCGATGGAGGAAATCCTGTCCTCGATCAAACGCATTATCGCCGAGGATAGCGAGGCATCGCTTTCACCGCCGCGCAATCGCCGGGCGGGCACAGTGCAGCCGGTGGCCGATCCTCTGCCCGAATCCGACGAATCGTCGATCGACGAGGAGGTGCTGGAATTGACCGAGACTGTTGCTGCCGAACCGGTTGCTGAAGAGGCACCGGCCACTGAGCTGAAACCGGCGCTGGTGTCGCCTGCCACTGCCGAAGCGAGCCGGTCCTCTCTGGCCGCGTTGTCGGCATTGGTCGTCAAGCCCGAAGTGACGGGCACCGATACGCTCGAGGGGCTGGTGCGCGAGATGCTGAAACCGATGGTCGCCGAATGGCTCGAAGCGCGCTTGCCCGATGTCGTCGAACGGATGGTCGCTCAGGAAATCAAGCGGATTACCGACCGCGGGTAGCCGCGCGCGCTTACCCTTGTTAAGCGCAGCGCATCATGACCGAACTTCCCAAGACATTCGACCCTGCCGAAATCGAAGCGCGCTGGTATGCGCATTGGGAGGAAACGAATGCGTTCCGGCCCGAACGGCCCGATGCGCCGCCGTTCACCATTGTCATGCCGCCGCCGAACGTCACGGGGTCGCTGCACATCGGCCATGCGCTAGACGTGACGTTACAGGACATCCTTGTCCGCCATGCGCGGTTGCAGGGCAAGGACGCACTGTGGGTCGCAGGCACTGACCATGCCGGCATCGCGACGCAGATGGTCGTCGAGCGGCAGATGATGGAGCGTCAGGAGCGGCGCAGCGACTTCACGCGCGACGAATTTGTGGCGAAAGTCTGGGACTGGAAAGCCGAAAGCGGCGGGACGATTACGCGGCAATTGCGGCGGCTGGGTGCGAGTTGTGACTGGCAGAACGAACGCTTCACGATGGACGAAGGCTTTTCGAAAGCCGTCATCAAGGTGTTTGTGGATTTGTATAGCGAGGGGTTGCTCTATCGCGACAAGCGGCTCGTCAACTGGGATCCGGGCCTGAAAACCGCGATTTCCGACCTCGAAGTCGAAACGCGCGAGGTTCAAGGAAAATTCTGGCATTTCAAATATCCGCTGGCGCATGGCAGCGGGCATATCAGCGTGGCGACGACGCGGCCCGAAACGATGCTCGCCGATATGGCCGTTGCAGTGAACCCGTCGGACGAGCGTTATACTGCGATGATCGGCAAGCTGGTGCGCTTGCCGATCACGGGGCGGCTGATCCCGATTGTCGCGGACGACCACGCCGATCCCGAACTTGGATCGGGCGCGGTCAAGATCACGCCGGGGCATGATTTCAATGACTTCGAGGTCGGCAAACGCGCGGGGTTTGCGCCTGCGGATATGCTCAACATGCTGAATGCCGAGGCTTATGTGGTGCAATGCGGCGGCATTCCCGATGAGCTGGTCGGGCTCGACCGGTTTGCGGCGCGTAAACGGGTGGTCGAATTGATCGAAGCGGACGGGCTTCTCGAACGCGTCGAGGATCGTGTCATCCAAACGCCTTATGGCGACCGATCGGGCGTGGTGATCGAGCCGTGGCTGACCGACCAATGGTATGTCGATGCCAAGACTTTGGCGGGCCCGGCGATAGAGGCGGTGCGCTCGGGCGCGATTAAGGTTGTGCCGCAAAGCTGGGAAAAGACGTGGTTTCAGTGGCTGGAGAATATACAACCCTGGTGTGTTTCACGGCAGTTGTGGTGGGGGCATAGGATTCCGGCTTGGTATGGGCCAGGCGTCCGACCTGATGGCAGTCTGATTATCGGCGACGTTATAAAAGTGGATTCCGACTGGAAGCCGATCTCAAGAACACCGATTGAGCAAAAAGTATTTGTTGGCCCAACCGAAAACGACGCTCTGACGCAAGCCCGAAAATTTTATCCCGTGGGGACAATCATACGGATTTCCGATGATTGGGCTGATCGGGGTGAAAGTGAAGCTGACACGGCAGTCTTACGTCAGGACAACGATGTCCTAGACACATGGTTTTCCTCTGCGCTGTGGCCGTTCGGGACGTTGGGGTGGCCGGATGACAATGCCGCCAAAACCGACTTCCCTGAGCTTGTCGAAGGGCTTTCTTCTTCCGTCCCGCACGAAGAGAAGGAAGGGGCTTCGACAAGCTCAGCCAAGTCGGGTGGGGGCGAGGGTCGTTCGCTCCTCGCCAAACATTACCCTAATGACGTGCTCATCTCGGGCTTCGACATCCTATTTTTCTGGGATGCGCGCATGGCGATGCAGGGTTTGCACTTTATGAAAGAAGTGCCGTGGAAGACATTGTATCTCCACGGTCTTGTCCGCGCGCCTGACGGGTCGAAGATGTCGAAGTCGAAGGGCAACACCGTCGATCCGCTCGGCCTGATCGACCAATATGGCGCCGACGCGTTGCGGTTTACGCTGGCAGCGATGGAGAGCCAGGGGCGTGACATCAAGCTCGATGAAAAGCGCGTCGAGGGGTATCGCAACTTTGCCACCAAATTATGGAACGCCGCGCGATTTTTGCAGGGCAACGGCGTGGGGGCGTCGGCGTCGGTCGCGGCACCATCGGCAACGCTCGCGGTCAACAAATGGATCATCGGTGAGGTGGTCGAGACGCTGGCGAAGCTCGACGTGGCGTTTGCTGACCTGCGCTACGACGCGATGGCCGACGCGATCTATCATTTCGCGTGGGGGACGTATTGCGACTGGTATATCGAACTGGTGAAGGGCGCGTTCGATGACGAAACCCGCAGCGTCGCGGGCTGGGCGTTCGACCAGATCCTGGTGATGCTGCACCCGTTCATGCCGTTCATTACCGAGGAATTAAGGGACAAAATGGGCGCGCGGGGCGGGCACCTGCTCATTCATGCGCGGTGGCCGGAGCCTGAGGCAGTGGTTGATGCTGAGGCTAAAGCCGAAGTGGAGTGGATCAAGCTACTCATCTCAAAGATTCGGCAAACTCGGAGCGACTTGGGTATTGATCCCAAGAAGACGGTTACCGCGTTCATCGCAAAGATCGAGTCAGACAAATTTGAGTGGCTCAATCGCTCGCTATTGGCAGTGAAGCGGACAGCCCGACTCGACCAGATATCCGTTCGAACTCCTGAGGGTTTTGTCGAATTATCCGAGGCTGCCGCGTTGATCGGCGGCACCGGAGAAATGGCGGTCGAGATCGAAGGCGAAGGACGAGTGCAACTCGTTGTTGATGGTTTGATTGGATCGCTTGATTTCTTTGGCGCTGAGGATTTGTGCGCCGAACGTGCGCGCCTGGCCAAAGGGATCGAAGCCGCGACCAAGGAAGCCGAATCCGTAGGCAAGCGCCTCGACAATCCTGCCTTCATCGAACGCGCCAAGCCCGAAGCCATTGCCAAGGCGCGCGAGGATTTTGCGGAGAAATCAGCCGAGGCCGAACGCCTACGCGCCGCGCTGGCGCGTTTAGGGTAACTCGCAGCCGGCCGCATCCCACGACACCCCCTTGCCGCAAGCGGCCTGAGCGGGTTTAAGGCGGCATGAGCCATTTCCCCGCCCTTCGCCTTCGCCGCAGCCGTTCAACCGCGTGGAGCCGTGCGCTCGTCGCCGAGACGCATCTGGCGCCACAGCATCTGATCTGGCCGGTCTTCGTGACATCGGGGACCGCGAACGAGGAGCCGATCGGCAGCCTGCCCGGCGTGTCGCGCTGGTCGGTCGATCTGCTCAGCGGTCATGTAAAGGCAGCGCGCGCGCTGGGCATCGGCTGTGTTGCCTTGTTCCCGAACACGCCGCGCGAATTGCGCACCGATGACGGGCGCGAGGCGCTGAACCCCGATAATCTGATGTGCCGCGCGATCAAGGCGATCAAGGATGCGGTGCCCGATATTGGTGTGCTGACCGACGTGGCGCTCGACCCTTATACCGCGCATGGGCATGACGGGCTGGTCGATGGCGGTGGGTATGTCCTGAACGATGACACGTCCGAAGTCCTGATCGGGCAGGCGCTCAATCAGGCGGCCGCGGGGGCGGATATCATCGCGCCGAGTGACATGATGGATGGCCGCGTGGGCGCCATCCGCGAGGTGCTGGAGGGTGCTGGTCATCATAATGTCCAGATCATGGCTTATGCCGCCAAATATGCGTCGGCTTTCTACGGCCCGTTCCGCGATGCAGTGGGGTCGAGCGGACTGCTGAAAGGGGACAAGAAAACCTATCAGATGGACCCCGCCAACGCCGAGGAAGCGTTGCGCGAAGTCGCGCTCGACATCGACGAGGGCGCCGACAGCGTGATGGTCAAGCCGGGATTGCCCTATCTCGACATCATACGTCGTGTGAAGGATCGGTTCGAAATCCCTGTATTTGCTTATCAAGTATCAGGCGAATATGCGATGATCGAAGCCGCCGCCGCCGCAGGAGCCGGCGACCGCGATGCATTGGTGCTGGAGACGTTGCTGGCATTCCGCCGGGCGGGCTGTTCGGGTGTGCTGA
>JAYUYR010000197.1:0-4941 GCA_043752405.1 Sphingomonas sp.
CGCGAGCCGAGATCGACGCCCTCGCCGCCGCACTGCGCGCGCTGTGAGTGATAGCCCGATGCTGCGCGCCCGCGTGCTCATTCCCTTTGCCGTCGCCACGATCATCTGGGGCACGACATGGATTGTGATACGCGGACAATTGGGCGTCGTCCCGCCGACATGGTCGGTCGCCTATCGCTTTGGTGCCGGGGCTATCGCGATGCTTGCCTATGCGCTGATCACGAAATCGCCGCTCGGGATCGGGCGGGCGGGCCACGCCTTTGCGGTGCTGTTCGGCTTTGCGCAGTTCGTTCTGAATTTCAATTTCGTCTATCGCGCCGAAGCATTCATTACGTCGGGCCTGGTTGCCGTGTTATTTGCTCTGCTGCTGGTTCCAAATGCTTTGCTGGGACGCGCAGTCCTGAAACAGCCTCTGTCCGGGCAGTTTCTTGCCGGGTCGGGTGTTGCCGTTGTCGGCGTCGGTATGTTGATCGCGCAAGAACTTCGCGCCGACGCCGGCAGCACGTCCGCAACGCTGCTCGGCGTGGCATTTACCCTGTTTGGTGTCCTTTCTGCATCGGTTGCAAATATCATGCAGGGCACAGCGCGCGGCAAAGCACTGCCAATGGCATCCACGCTTGCGTGGGGAATGCTGTGGGGCACCGCAATCAATGTGGTCGTCGCGCTCGTCACAGTCGGTCCGCCCCAAGTGGAGTTAACCACGACCTATATTGGCGGCGTGATTTACCTTGGCGTGTTCGCAAGCGCAGTTGCCTTTACCTGTTACTTTAATGTCATTCGCGCCGTGGGCCCCGCACGTGCCGCCTATTCGGGCGTTCTGACACCGATCATCGCGATGATCATCTCCACCATATTCGAGGATTACCGTTGGTCGTGGCTCGCGGCGGGAGGCGGGGCCGTCGCGCTGGCCGGGCTGCTCATTGCCCTGAGCGCGCGCAGGCCCGAACCGAAATCGGGATAAGCAGGCGTCCAGCCCAGCACACGCTTCGCCTTGCCATTGGCAACGCGGCGGTTCTCGGCATAAAAACTGCGCGCCATTGGTGACAAGCTGGCGAGATCGACGAACGGTGGTGCATCCAGTCCGAGCAAAGCTGCCGCTGCCTCGATCACTGCGTTCTGGTCACAAGGAGCATCATCGGCCAGATTGTACGCGCCCGGCGGCGCAGCAAAGCCTGCGATGACCCCGCTGACGATGTCATCGACATGAACACGGCTGAACACCTGACCGGGCAACGCGACCCGGTGCGCCTTGCCTTCTGCCACACGATCCAGCGCCGAGCGCCCCGGTCCGTAGATGCCGGGCAAGCGAAAAACCCGCGCGCCCAGCCCCAGCCAGTCCTGATCGGCGACATTGCGGCTGTCGCGCCGCCCACGGATCGGGGCACTTTCATCAACCCAAGCACCGCCCGCATCGCCATAGACACCGGTGGAGGACAGATAACCGAGCCATTTTCCGGCCAGAACATCGTGATAGGCGTGCAAGACTGGATCGCCGTCCACCACCGGCGGCACGGAGGACAGGATATGCGTCGCCTGCGCGCCGACCAGCCGAACCGTAGCGCCGTCCGCAAAGTCTATAGTGCCCGCCGATCCCGTTGCATCGACCTGCCAACCCTTTGCCCGCGCGGCGTCTGCAATTCGTGACGCTGTATACCCGAGGCCGAAAATCAGAAGTGATGACATCATTTTACCGTTCCCGACGACTTGGCATCCGTCAAGGACTGACCCAGCCCTTGCCCATGCAACCAAACGCACTACCGTTGGTTAAAGTTGTGAAGGGGATGGCGATATGGCTTCGATACGACTGATTTCACTCGTTGCGCTCGGCCTTTCGCTTGCGTCGTGCGGAAGTGATAGCGGCACGACTCCCCCACCCGCGGCCAATCGTCCGCCCGCCTTCACTTCGGCCGCTACCGCGAGCGTTCCCGAAAATCTCCTCGGCACCGTTTATACGGCTACCGCGAATGATCCCGACGGTAATCCGCTGACTTTTTCATTATCCGGCGGTGTGGATCGCGCAGTTTTCGCACTCACGGCAGCAGGCGTACTATCGTTCGTCACTCCGCCTGATTTTGAAGCACCGACCGACAGCGACAAGAACAACGTCTATCTGGTACAACTGACGGTTTCGGACGGCACGGCGACGGCAACGCTCGATGTCGCGGTGACTGTGACCAATGCGGGGACTGACGGATTTGCTGTCCGACGGGTTGCAACCGGTTTTTCTGCGCCGCTCTATCTGGCGGCTCTGCCTGACGGATCGGGCCGGGTTCTAGTCGTCGAAAAAGCCGGACTTGTCCGTATCCTGAGTCCGTTGACCGGTGCAATTGCGCCGACACCATTCCTGAACATCACAGGGACGATCGCGACCGATGGCGAGCGTGGCTTGCTCGGTCTCGCGCTGGCCCCCGATTATGTGGCTAGTGGCACCGTCTACGCCTTTGTGACCAATACATTGGGCACCATCGAAGTTCGCAAATTTCAGGCCGCGACGGGTACCCGCGACCGGATCGATCCGGCAACGTCCGATGTAATCATCTCAATCCCGCATCCCGGATTCAGCAACCATAATGGTGGCTGGCTTGACTTCGGACCTGACGGCAATCTGTATATGGGGGTTGGCGATGGCGGGGGGAGTGGCGATCCGAACCGCAATGCGCAGAATAGCGATTCATTGCTCGGTAAAATGCTACGTATAGATCCGAGGCGCGACAGTTTCCCCGCCGATCCGCTGCGAGATTATGCCATTCCCGCAACCAATCCGTTTGCCACCGCTGGTGGCGCGCCCGAAATATGGATGCTAGGACTGCGCAATCCGTTCCGCGCGGGCTTCGACCGAACTACAGGCAATCTCTACATTGGCGATGTCGGTCAGAGCGGGATCGAAGAAATCGATCTGGTCCCGTCGGGGGTAAACGGCCTCAATTTCGGGTGGAATATACGCGAGGGGACCGAACCTTTTGCTGGCGGCCCGAACATAGGGAATTTCACTTCTCCCGTGGCTGAATATAGTCACGGCACAGGCCCGATACAGGGCAACTCCGTGATCGGCGGCTATGTTTATCGCGGCTCTGTCGAAGCACTTCAAGGCAATTATTTCTTTGCCGATTTTGTTAACGGCAACATCTGGTCGGCTCCTGTCGCACTGCTTGTGCAGGGCAGAACGCTTGCTGCGACCGCCTTTAATCAGCGTCGCACTGCATTCACGCCTAACTTTGGCAGTATCAACAATGTTTCAAGTTTCGGGCTCGACCAGACAGGCAATCTTTACATCGTCGATTTTGATGGCGAGATCTTCATTGTCGAACCAACCCAAGGCACATTGTAAGGCGCTCAGCGCATTGCTGATAGTATGTCCTTGATGGCGACGAATGCGAAACAGACCGAGCTGTCGGCAACGCCATAGGGCATGAAAAGGTCATCTCCGACGCGGATGGCACCGCATGTGTAGACGACGTTGGGCACATAGCCTTCACGGTCCTCGTCAGCAGCCGATAAGATTGGATTCGGTGTACGGCCAATGACTTTTGACGGGTCGGTTTTGTCGAGCAGTGCCGCACCAATCGCATATTTACGCATCGCCCCGACGCCGTGCGTGAGAACGAGCCACCCTTCGTCGAGCTCGATAGGCGCACCGCAATTGCCGATCTGAACAAGCTCCCACGGGAATCGCGGCTGAAGAAGCAATTCGCCACCGTCCCACTCATCGATTTTGTCCGAACGCATGAGGTAGAGATTCTTGCCGTCCTGCCGCCCGATCATCATGAACTGGCCGTCAATCTTGCGTGGGAACAGGGCCATGCCCTTGTTGCGGCCCGCGCCGCCGCGGATCGGGGTCAGCGTGAACGCCCTGAAATCACGTGTGCGCAAAAGCTCGGAGCGAATGTCGCGCCCGCTGTAGGCCGTGTAGGTGCCGATCCACTCGCTTTTGCCGCTGTCCCGTTGGAACTCGACCAAACGCAAGTCTTCGAGGCCGTTGCGCTGCGCCTCGGTGATCGGGAAAATAACAGTACCCGAAATCGTGCTGTCGGGGTGGCGGTGGACCGAAACGCTGTCATTCTTTTCGCCGTTCTTGTGATACCCAAGCATTGCCGCTGTCGCAAATGCGGGTTGCGGCAAAAGCGTCAATTGCCGACCCGCCGAGATAATTCCCTCGCGAAAGGCAATTGTCGAGATATGCCCCTCACCCACCGCACGCAGCGACAGGAGTATACGCACACTGTCGGCTTGCAAGCCCGACTGATCGGGATGCCGCACGACGCTAGGATTCATCAATGCTGCTGCAGAAAAACTATATTCGTGGCAAAAATAGGCACCGATCAAGCGCCGCGTTTCGCGTTTGATATTCTGCCCGTTCAACCCCAGTTTGGGTTCGATTTCGGCGTAACGGTCATCAAAAACCCTTTCGATTTGCCAGTGACGCTCCTCGAAATCGCGCAAAACAACGCTGAGTTCGGCACGGACGGTGCGCGGATCGAGTGCGAGGATATCGCAGGCCAATTTCTGGACCCGCTCAAGATCAGGACCAGATGCCTGCCACGCCAAATGAAAGGGTCGAACGACCACGCGCGCAGGATCGGCATAAAGCCGCAGCTCATGTTGAAACAAATCTATCATGACTAGGCAATCTTATTGGTTATCACCCGCATTGCACATGTCGCCAATTGATAAGCAAGCACTGACTCAGCCCCCTCATTCCAGTTCAAACCACGCGGATTGATGCCATCGTGGCAACTTCCGGTCACGCGATTTCCAACAACAACGCCTCGATCATTAGCACCATGGAACCAGTCATAGGCGTGCTGGGCATGGACGAACCAGATTGCATCACCGGTTGCGTCAAAAGCAGCGCTTGCGGCGTCAATTGCTGCCCAAACCTCGACCGGTTGCTGGTCAAACGGCATCGGGTTGCCATGTTCACGGCCAAAGCTGTCCGAGCCA
>JAYUYR010000198.1:0-4933 GCA_043752405.1 Sphingomonas sp.
TGACCGACGTGTTCAATGGCTATCACATGGGCATAACCGCCGAAAATTTGGCCGAACAGCACCAGATCACGCGCGAAATGCAGGATGCGTTCGCAGCACGCTCACAGAATCTGGCGTCGGCAGCGCGGGCAGAAGGTCGTTTCAAAAATGAAATCGCCGCCGTGACCGTCAAGGGCCGCAAGGGCGACATCATTGTCGACACTGACGAATTTATCCGCGACGGCGTAACAGCTGAATCGCTCGCAGGATTGCGCCCAGCTTTCAAGAATGATGGCACCGTTACTGCCGCCAACGCCAGCGGGCTGAACGACGGTGCCGCCGCGCTGGTCCTGATGCATGCCGACGAAGCCGCAAGGCGCGGATCGCCCATCCTCGCACGCATCGCCGGATTCGGAACGGCGGGTGTCGACCCCTCGATTATGGGCATTGGCCCCGTGCCCGCCACTCGCCGCGCGCTCGAACGCGCAGGATGGCACATCGCCGATCTCGACCTTATCGAAGCCAATGAAGCCTTTGCGGCACAGGCGCTTGCTGTCGGTAAGGAACTTGGTTGGGATCCCGAAAAGGTTAACGTCAACGGCGGTGCCATCGCCATTGGTCACCCGATTGGTGCCAGCGGTGCGCGGGTGCTAACCACACTGCTTCACGAAATGGCCCGACGCGGCGCGAAGAAGGGCCTCGCCACACTCTGCATCGGCGGCGGTATGGGCGTAGCTTTGGCAGTCGAGCGAGGTTAGCTCACTGTTGCAATTAGGTGACAGTGGTCTGATTTTTTAACCGCAGGTGAACGACGCATAGCCTTCGCGCTTGTAATATTGTTTCAGCTACCGTTGATTGGCAGCACAGGGCGCAGATTCGCGCAGAGTTGATGCAGGGATATCGCATATGAAATCGCTTCGTTTTTTGAGCGCAACGGCGCTTGCCGGGGTTGCACTGACAGTACCAAATTTGCTGCTGGCGCAAACGTCGCCGACCCCTGCTGCTGAATCGGTTGATGAATCCGCTGATGCGAAGGAGGGCGCATCCATTGTCGTCACGGGTTCGCGTATCCGACGTCCCAATCTTGAATCGACTATCCCGATCACTTCGGTCGGACCGGAAGACATTCTGGAAACAGGACAGGTGTCAGTTGGCGACCAGCTGAACCAATTGCCGCAGTTGCGCGCAACGTTCAGCCAGGCGAACTCAACCCGCTTTATCGGTACCGCGGGGCAGAACTTTCTCGATTTGCGAGGGCTAGGCACGGATCGAACGCTTGTTCTTGTCAATAACCGTCGCCACGTCGCCACGAGTGCAGGCAGTTTTCGTTGGGATACCAACAATGTTCCGGCAGATCTGGTCGAACGCGTAGACGTAGTTACGGGCGGCAACTCGGCTATCTACGGGTCGGATGCCGTAGCTGGCGTGGTCAACTTTGTCTTGCGCCGCAAGTTTGAAGGTTTTCAAATTCGTGGTCAGGCGGGCATTTCCGATGAAGGTGACAGCGGGTCTTACTTTGTAAGCGGAATTGCCGGCAAGAACTTTGCCGATGGCCGCGGGAACGTCACATTTGCGGTAGAATACGCCTCGCAGAACCCGCTGTATGTTCTCGATCGCGCCCAAGGGCGCGATCGTCGCCAGTTCCAGTTCACTCAGAATACGGGCCAGCAGCTAAACCCTTCGAATGGGGTAATTCGTGCAGTACCCGAGGCTGCAGAAGGCGACGGTATTCCAGATAGTGCATTTATCGGGGGGCTGCTTCGTGCAGGTACGTCGGTTGGAGGCATCGTAACCTCCGCATGTCCAGTGGCTGCAGCAGCCGGTGAGTCGGCTACCTCCTTTGCGGCGCGTCGGGCAGCCACATGCAGCGGCCTTCCCAACCCGAGCAGCTCAAATCCACTGAGTCAATTCGGCGTAGGGTATGTTTTCCGGACCGATGGGTCACTTGTTCGCAACAATTGCTCGCAAGATTTTCGACCGTTTGGGTCTGGCAATTGCATAGGCGGCGAGGGTTCGTCACTACGTGAAAGCGGGCAGTTTCAACCTGGGCTCGATCGCCTAAACGCCACGTTGCTGGCACGGTTCGAAATATCGCCAGCTCTGCAGCCCTTTATTGAGGCCCAATATACAAGGATCGATGCGTTGCAGGAGGGGCAACCCACCTTTGGCGGTAATAGTTTCAGCATCGATAATCCCTTCCTTTCCGCACAAGCTCGCGCGACTCTTGTGAGTGTACTTGCACCAGGCGCGACGACATTTTCTGCCGACCGCCAAAATCTCGATTTTGGTGCACGTGGTGAGCAGCATGACCGTGAAACGATACGCATAGTCGGCGGCATCCAAGGCGATTTCAATTCGGATTGGCGCTATGAGGTTGCCCTGAATTACGGACGGTTCAAGTCCTACTACGAAACGGAAGGCAATTATCGCACAGCCGAGTTTGCTCGATCCAGAAATGCTGTTCGGAATATCGGCGGTCAGATTGTTTGCGCAGTGAATGCGGACACCATCACGACAAACGATGACCCAGCTTGTGTACCTGTCAACCTGTTTGGTGCGGGCAATGTCAGCAAAGCCGCATTGGATTATTTCGGCTACACGTCGTTTCGAAATCAAAAGAACGAGCAATTCGTTGCATCAGCTTTCATGTCCGGGGATTTGTCTGGTCTTTTTGAACTGCCCGGTGGACCGATTGGCTTTGCCGTCGGCGGCGAGTATCGTGAAGAAAAGCAATTTTCCGCGTTCGATCCCGTGACTGCGGCGGGGCTGACCTTTCTCAACCTGACACCGGCATTTGCGCCACCTAAGTATACAATAAAGGAAGCGTTCGGCGAACTTCGTATTCCGATCATTAAAGATGTGCCGTTCTTTCATGAACTGACGATTGAAGGAGCAGGCCGGGTTTCAGATTATAGCCTTGGCAATACCGGGACCGTGTTTGCTTATAATGCCGGCATCATATGGGCTCCGGTGCAGGACATCAGGTTTCGCGCCAGCTATCAGCGATCAGTGCGTGCGCCAACGCTGGGCGATCTTTTTACCTTGCCGTCACAAACGTTTAACAATGTCTTTGCTGACCCCTGTGCTCAGCAAAACATTAACAACAATCCCAATCGCGTCCGCAATTGCGCTGCCGCAGGCGTACCGACAACTCAAACTTTCAATGGGACAACGGAGCCGTTTACCAACCGACCTTCATCGGGCGTTGCGGCTGCAAACCAAGGTAACGTCGAGCTCCGTGAGGAAGAAGGCACCAGCTTTACTTTGGGTGCTATCTTCCAACCGCGCTTTGTCCCTGGCCTCAGTATTTCTTTAGACTATTATAATATCGAGATTAAGAACGTCATTTTCACGCTCACTCCACAAACTGTTCTTGAACAGTGTTATGACAATCCGAGTGGCATCAACAATCCCTTTTGCGCTTCGGTATCGCGACTTCCCAACGGCACCTTGGCCGGACAGCGTACTGTGTTCCACGGTGGCGGCGCTGTCGTCACGCTCGACAACCCTGGGTTCTCGAGCTTGGGACGTCCGTTCAACTACGCGCGGCAGAAAACAAGCGGCATCGACTTTGACGTCAATTACCGCCGTGAGTTCGGCGACGGTCTGGGATTGAACCTACGCAGTATTGTAAGCTATCTGATAAAGCGTGATAACTACACCGATATTACGCGACCCGACTTTATCAACCGTCAGAAATCCGAACTGGGCGATCCCGAATGGCGCTTTCAGCTTTCGGCAAACCTCGATGTTGGCGATGTAAATTTCGGCTACAAGATGCAGTTCATCGGCAAACAGATTCTCAACACATTTGAGTATGAAACATTCTTCCCGCTGCAGGGACGGGCGCCTTTAAATCCAGACGCCACGCCCATTGCCTATTATCCCAATACGACATACCACGACTTGCGGGTCGAATTTAAAGTCTCAGAAGGCAGTCAGTTCTACGTTGGTGTTGATAACGTATTAGACCAACTGCCCCCGTTTGACTTGTTGGGTACAGAAGGCGGATCGCCGTATGATCCAACGGGCCGCTTCTTTTACGCAGGGGCCAAAATTAAATTTTAGCGGCAGCGCCGACGAAGAGGGCCGCTCATTGTGAGCGGTCCTTTTTTCTATGCCCAAACCCGCTCAAACCGCGCACCGAGGCCCGTCAGCAGTTCATATTGCGAGATACCAGAAGCCGCGCTCGCCGACGGTATGTCATAATCGACGCTAACCCAGTTTCCCTCGCCCAACTCGGGCTCAGTACCGACATCAATTGTGATGAGGTCCATCGATACGCGGCCTAGAACCTTGAAGCGGCCGTCACCCGCCGTCCCCTGCCCTGCGAAGGCGCGGACATAGCCATCGGCATAGCCAATGTTGAGGATAGCGACTTCGGTGTCGCAGGCGGCGACGAGCGTTGCGCCATAGCCGATACTGTCGCCTGCCGACACTCGGCGACGCTGGACGATTTGTGCCTCCAGATATGCGACCTGCGCGATGTTGCCGCTGGCCTCGGCACGTGGCACCCCGCCATAGAGTGCAAGTCCTGGTCGCGTTAGGTCGAACGCATAATCTGGCCCCAGACAGATTCCCGCCGAGTTGGCAAGGCTACGCCGCTTAGCAGGGATACTCAGCGCGGCAAAGGCTGACAATTGTGCTCCGTTCATGCCGCTATTCTCATCGGCGCGGGCAAGATGGCTCATCAGCGTGTCAATGTGCAGCCCCGCGACATCATCCGACGGCGACAATCCCAGCCGGTTCATCCCCGTGTCGAACATCACGTCACAAGTCAGCCCGGTTTCGCGCCACCGCGCGACTTGCGCGGCAGTATTGAGGACCGGACGTGCGGACGACGCAATCGCGACCGGCATGTCTTCTTCACGAACGCCGTGCAGTACCGACAGCGCGCACCCCATGGGCAACGCGCCCAATGCAACCGCTTCGTCCCACGTCGCCACAAAAAAGT
>JAYUYR010000199.1:0-4922 GCA_043752405.1 Sphingomonas sp.
ACGCCGGTGCCGACGCGGGATGGCGGCTGGCCCCCGACACGGGCCAGCGTCTGCTTCGCGATATGGTCCGCGCGACCGCGCTGTCGAGCGGCGTTGCCCCCGCCGATCTTGACCGGCAAGCGCGCGGCCAACCGACCATGTTAGCAGGAAATACGCTCTCCCCCGATTTGTACACTGCCTTTGCCGACGCAGTTCCGACCGAAGGGCGATACTTCACAACGCCGCTTGATGAAGCGAAACTATGGCGCGCCGCAGAACCTGGCGACGACCCTGCTTTCGTAGCAGCGGTGGTCGCCGACATAGCAGATTGGGCAAAGACGTGCGCGAAATCCTGACCTTTCCCTGCGAAGGCGCAAACCTCGGCGGCACGTTGGACTCGGGAAATAAAGCCACTGGCCTGCTCATCGTTTCGGGTGGAAACGAAATTCGCATCGGTGCCCATCGCGGCATGGCCAGACTTGCGCGAATTATCGCCGCAAAAGGCTATCCCGTCTTTCGCTTCGACCGCCGCGGCATCGGCGACAGCGAAGGCGAAAACCACGGCTTTCAATCGAGCGGCCCCGACATCGCCGCCGCATTGATCGCTTTCCGCGCCTCCTGTCCCCACCTCGATCATGTTGTCGCGTTCGGCAACTGTGACGCGGCGACCGCGCTGGTTGTTCACGACGCCGCCGTCGACGGTCTGCTGCTCGCCAACCCCTGGATCATCGAGTCCACCGACGATCTGCCCCCCGTCGCTGCCATCCGGAACCGATACGCCCGACGTCTTCGCGATCCGAAAGCGTGGTGGGCCTTCATCACGGGCAAGCTGAACATCCGGGCGGCACGCGACGGCTTTCGCAAAATCAGCGCCTCTGCGCCCGCTCCGCAACCCTTGGCTAATACAATGGCGCAAAAACTTGCCCGTCAGCGCGCCATGCCAACGATCATCCTGCTGGCAAGCGGCGACAATACCGCAATCGCCTTCGCCGACTCCTGGTCAAGCGACCTGTTCAAGGACGCCCGCCAACGATCCGACGTCACTGTCGTAACGCTCGACTCGACCTCGCACAGCTTTGCCGGCGAAGCCGACTTCGCCTCACTCGTGGAAACTGTCGAGCGCGCCCTGCAATCGTTCAGCGACGCCGTGCCAGCACGATCATGATAATGCCGACAACCGCCAGCACGCTGCCCCAGACCGACCATATCCGCTGGTCCAGCATGAAGCTCGACGACGGCCACATGATGACCCCCAGCCCTTGACCGATCCACAGCAATCCCATCAGCAGCGCGAACACGCCAACAATCAATAAAATAGTTTTCATTGTGCCCACCTCATGAAACATTGTCCCCGATGCATCCTCCCGCTAGATGCGCCCGTTCAACCGTTTAGGACAGTAATTTATGCGACCCTCTGGCCGCGCGCCCGACGAAATGCGTGCCATCACCATCGAACCCGCTTTCACCAAACATGCCGAGGGATCATGTCTGATCAGCTTCGGCGAAACCCGCGTGCTGGTCACTGCCAGCGTCGAAGAGCGTGTGCCACCGTTCCTTCGCGGCAAAGGCGAAGGCTGGGTGACGGCAGAATATGGCATGCTCCCCCGCGCCACCCACACCCGCAGCAACCGCGAAGCCGCCAAGGGCAAGCAATCGGGACGGACACAGGAAATTCAACGGCTTATCGGGCGTAGTTTACGCTCGGTGGTCGATATGAAACTGCTCGGCGAACGTCAGATCACGCTCGATTGCGACGTGATTCAGGCAGACGGCGGCACCCGCACCGCGTCGATCTCGGGCGCGTGGGTTGCAATGCGCCTCGCGGTCGATGGCCTGCTCAAGGACGGCAAGCTGGCGGTTGATCCGATCCAGCAAAAGGTCGCCGCAATCAGCTGCGGCATTTATGAAGGCACACCGGTGCTCGACCTTGACTATATCGAGGATTCAAATGCCCATGCCGATGCCAACTTCGTGCTGATCGGCGACGGCAACATCGCCGAGGCACAAGCCACAGCCGAAGGCGCCACCTATGACGAGGAAGCGCTCCTCCGCCTCCTCCGCCTCGCCCGTATCGGCTGCACACAAATATTCGCCGCACAGGACCGGGCCACGGGCCGTTGAAGCACAAGCTCCTTCCCGGCAAACTGGTCATCGCCAGCCATAACGCCGGCAAGGTCCGCGAAATCCGGGCGTTGCTCGCGCCCTATGGCATCGAACCGGTCTCCGCGGCATCGCTTGACCTGCCCGAGCCAGAAGAGACCGGCACCACCTTCGCGGCGAACGCGCTGCTGAAAGCCGTGTCGTCGTGCGACCTGTCGGGCATTGTCGCGCTCGCCGACGACAGCGGCCTGTGCGTCGAGGCGCTGGGCGGTGAACCCGGCGTCTACACTGCCAACTGGGCCGAGCCCGATGACGACGGCCCGCGCAACTGGTCTATGGCGATGCAAAAGGTCGAGGATCGCTTGCAGGCGCTCGGTCAGGACGTCTCACGCCGCGCCCATTTCGTCTGCACGTTGGCGCTTGTCTGGCCCGACGGCAGCGATGCCCTGTTCGAAGGGCGCGTGGACGGAGCGCTGGTCTGGCCCCCGCGGGGGGCACGCGGTTTCGGCTATGACCCGATGTTCATTCCCGACGGTCACACTGAAACCTTCGGCGAAATGGACCCGGACGCCAAACATGCGATCAGTCACCGCGCCGATGCGTTCGCCAAACTGGTTGCAGCCGTCCTGTAGCGCGGCAGCGGGCTTTGGCCCATCACATTGCCCGCCGGAAAGTAGCGGCAAACGAGGACTTCATCCTCGGCATTTTCCGAAATCCCGCAGCCGACCGCGCGTGTCCCCGCCCAGATCATTTGCGTAAAATGCCCGACGTCGCTTAACGATCCGGTTCGGCTGACCTCGGGAAAGACGCCGGCCCGAAAATTCTTGCCTTCCTCGACCCACGCCCCGGTCATGTCGGCATAGGCATAGGCAGTCCGCGTTCCCATCCACAGGTTTTCACCCTGCACCGCGTCGCTGTCGCCCTGCACGGCGTGGCGGAATCGCTGCGTTGTCGATAGCGTCCGCGCATAAGCTGTGGCGTCGGCGGCCAGCCTATCGTCCCAGACGAGCGCATCGACCCCGAAGCGTTCCCGAAGCGCATTATGCGCCTCGATCATAGACGCTCGAAATTCGCTTGGTCCGCGCGGCCGCGCCCGTTGGTCGGTCCATTCTTTGGTCACAGGATTGGCACCGACCAGGTCTTCGGCTGGCACGCCAGCATATGCCATTGGCGTCGCGGACATCAGGCAGCTAAGGGCAAGGACAGACCGCATATGCTGTATCCTGCCCCGCCAACATTGAAAGCAGCGTTGCCCGATAACGCTAATGCGGCGTTAGCCACGAAGCCCCCGCTTGCGCTCTATATCCACTGGCCGTTCTGCGTTTCCAAATGCCCCTATTGCGATTTCAACAGCCACGTCCGCGAAACGGTGGATCATGCCGCCTGGGTCAGCGCATTGCTCGCCGATCTGGCACATGAGGCCATATTGACCCAGGGCCGTACGCTGGGGTCAATCTTTTTCGGCGGGGGCACGCCGTCGCTGATGCTACCAACAACGGTTGCCATGCTCATCGATGCCGCGGCACGTCACTGGCGCGTTGCCGATGATCTTGAAATCACGCTCGAAGCCAATCCGTCCTCGGTCGAGGCTGCCCGCTTTGCCGATCTGGCGTCGGCAGGCGTCAACCGCAGTTCGCTCGGGCTACAGGCGCTCGACAACAAGGCGTTGCAGTTTCTCGGCCGCGCGCACGACGTTGCCGAAGGGCTCGCGGCCCTCGACACTGCCCAGGCCCGTTTCGCGCGCGTCAGTTTCGACCTGATCTACGCGCGCCCCGACCAGTCGGCCGATGACTGGGCGCGCGAGCTTGATCGCGCCATCGGCTTTGGCACCGAACATCTTTCGCTTTATCAGCTGACCATCGAACCTGGCACGCGCTTTGCGACGTTGGTGCAACAAGGCAAGCTAAAGCCGGTCGACAATGATCGCGCCGCCGACCTTTTCGAATTCACCCGCGCGACGACGGCGGGGCGCGGCCTGCCTGCCTACGAAATTTCCAACCACGCGCGCGCTGGCGCCCAAAGCCGTCACAACCTGACCTACTGGCGGTATAATGACTACGTAGGCATCGGCCCCGGCGCGCACGGGCGGCGCGGCGGATTGGCAACCGTGCGGCACAAAAAACCCGAGAACTGGATGGCCGCTGTCCAAAGGAATGGACACGGACTGTCAAGCGAATCACCGCTGCAACCAGCCGAGCGCGCGACCGAAGCCTTGCTGATGGGTTTGCGGCTCGGCGAGGGGGTCAATATCGCCGAAATTGCGACAAAAACCGGCTTTGCTTCTCTTGTCGACGAAAACGCCATACAACACCTTGAAGAGCTTGGGTTATTATCCTTAACAGGGACACAGTTATGCGTGACCGAGCGCGGGGTTCCTCTTCTCGACGCAATTCTCGCAAAAATTATCGCTTAATTCCCGAACCCACGCGGTGCCGGCGCCACCACCGTCGAGCCATTGGTTCCCGCTTGCTGCACTTCCAGCGCACGTTCGATCACGCCGTCCCGTCCGAAGCGGAAAGCGCCGTCGATGCCCGCAAAACCGCCCGAATCGGTCAGCCGCCCCGCCGGAAATGCTAAGCCGGGCTCCCAGTTGCCGGCGATCCGCGTGACGAGCAGCACCGCGTCATAGCCCAGACTGGCCAACCGGTAGGGTGCCCGGCCGAACCGCGCGCGATATTTGGTTGCAAGCTGGTTATAAAGCCCGTCCGACACACTCGCGAACCACGCCCCGCGCAACACCGGCGAAGCGGCCAGCGCGCCTTCGGTATTCCACAACTCGGTGCCCAGAATCTTGGCCGATTCCCCACCCTGCGCACGAATGATCGGCACTGCCTGAATCGCTG
>JAYUYR010000200.1:0-4918 GCA_043752405.1 Sphingomonas sp.
GCCAAGGGCGTCATGCCGCCGTCGTTTGTCGCTGCCAATGCGCTGGGGCAGTTACAGAGGTTTCGCGCGGTCGCGGCAGCAGCGCAGCCTATGGTCGGATCGCTTGCGACGCGCGCCACCAAGGCCGGCATAACAGGGGACTGGGCCGCGCGGTGTACCAAGGCAATCGAAAGCATCGTCTACCCTGCGCTCGACCGCCAGATTGCCGCCTTCGCCGCATCCACCCGCGATGCCCCCGAAACAGCAGGGGTACAGCGGTTGCCCGACGGCGAGGCCTATTATGCCTACGGCCTGCGCCTGGGCACGACGACCACGACCAGCGCGGATGAAATCCACAGGATCGGTCTGGCACAAAATGCCGGGATCAAGGCGACGATCGACAAGATATTGCGCGCGCAGGGGATGACCAAGGGCAGCGTTGGCGAACGGGTTGTTGCGCTGAACAGCAATCCGCGTTTCCTGTTTCCCGACACCGACGCGGGGCGCAACCAGCTTATCGCCTATATCAACGGCAAGATCGCCGCACAGCGTGCGCTGATGCCGCGCGTGTCGGCGATGAAGATGAAGGCACCGGTCGACGTCAAACGCGTGCCCGTTGATATTCAGGATGGTGCGCCGCTCGGCTATATGAACTTTGCCTCGCTCGACGGCTCGCGGCCCGCGACTTATTATGTGAACCTCAAGTCCACGAGCCTGTGGCCGAAATATCAGCTGGCGACGCTGTCGGCGCATGAGGCGGTGCCAGGGCATGCGTGGCAGGGCGCGTATCTGGCCGAAAACCGCGACCGCATTCCGCTGATCTCGTCGATGATGGGGTTCAATGCCTTCACCGAAGGCTGGGCACTTTATGCCGAACAGTTGATGGACGAAATGGGCCTTTACAAGACCGACCCGTTCGGGCGGATCGGTTATTTGCAGGCGCAGCAGTTCCGCGCCTGCCGCCTTGTCGTCGATACCGGGCTGCATTCGAAAGCATGGACGCGCGAACAATCGGTTGCGTTCCTTGTCGCCGAAACCGGCAAGGGCCGCGATGCGATGACGTCGGAGACCGATCGCTATTGCGTGTCGCCGGGGCAGGCATGCGGGTATAAAATGGGCCATAATGTCATCGTCGGTCTTCGCGACAAAGCAAAGAAAGCGCTGGGCGCAAAATTCAACGCCGCCGCTTTCAACGATGCCTTGATCCAGACCGGGGGTGTGCCATTGGCGCTGGTGCCCGGTGTCATCGACCGGATGATAGCGCGCGGGTAGCCTAACGCGCGACGCCACCTGCTGCGAGCACTGCCAGCGTAACGAGTTCGCTCGCCGTCGAGCCCATTGTTGCAACCTGAACCGGCTTTTCCATGCCGATCAACATCGGTCCGATGACCGAGTCACCGCCAAGTTCGCGGAGGAGTTTCGCGCTAAGATTGGCCGATTGCAGCCCCGGCATGATCAGCACGTTTGCCGGACCCGACAGGCGGCTGAACGGATAGTTGGCCATCACATGCGCGTTGAGCGCCACATCGGGCGCCATTTCGCCTTCGAATTCAAAGCCCACACCGCGCGATTCGAGAATTGCCACCGCCTCACGCAACGGGGCAAGCCAGTTGCCCGACGGGTTGCCGAAGGTCGAGTAACTGAGGAACGCCACGCGCGGCTCATGCCCCATGCGCCGTGCGACCGCCGCTGTGCCGATGGCGATGTCCGCAAGTTCGGCGGCGGTCGGTCGTTCATTGACGGTCGTATCTGCCATGAACACGGTATGCGTCTGTCCGACGAGGACATGGATGCCGAACGGCGTCTGCCCCTCCGCCGGGTCGAGCACACGGCGGATGTCGCGCATCGATTGCGCATAGGTTCGCGTCACACCGGTGATCATCGCGTCGGCTTCGCCAAGTCTCAGCATCAGCGAGGCAAAGATGTTACGGTCCTGATTGACCATGCGTTCGCATTCGCGGCGCAAGTAGCCACGCCGTTGCAGACGCTCGTAAAGCTTGTCGATCATCGCAGGCACAAGCGGCGAATTGCGGCTGTTATGGACCTCGAACGTCTCGGGCTTGTCGACGCCCAAAGCACGGAGCCGCGCGTGGACGTCGTCGCGCCCAACAAGGATCGGGATGCCGTAACCGCCGTCCTTGAATGCAATCGCGGCGCGCAGGACGACTTCCTCTTCGCCTTCGGCAAAGACAACTCGCCTGGGTTGCGCACGCGCGCCTTCATAAGCGAGGCTCAGCACCGAATTGGTCGGGTTCATGCGGCTGCGCAGCGTCTGCCGATAGGCATCCATGTCGAGGATGGGCCGCGTCGCCACACCTGAGTCCATCGCAGCCTGTGCCACCGCCGACGACACGACTTCCATCAGGCGCGGGTCAAAAGGCGCAGGGATGATGTAATCGCGCCCGAAATTATGGACCCGCCCGCCATAAGCCGCTGCCACTTCCTCGGCGACCTGCTCGCGTGCCAGACCCGCAATCGCGTGCGCGGCGGCAATCTTCATTTCTTCGTTGATCGCGGTGGCGCGGACATCAAGCGCACCACGGAAAATGAAGGGAAAGCCCAGCACGTTGTTGACCTGGTTCGGATAATCCGACCGCCCGGTGGCAACGATGCAGTCGGGGCGCACCGCTTTGGCGGCGGGCGGCGTGATTTCGGGATCGGGATTGGCCATCGCAAAGATGATCGGTTCCTTCGCCATTTTCGTCAGGAAGGCCGGAGTCAGCGCATCCTTTGCGGACAGGCCAAGAAACACGTCGGCGCCGTCAAGTGCTTCTTCGAGTGTGCGGCGGTCGGTCTTTGCGGCATGGGCAGATTTCCACTGATCCATGCTTTCGGTGCGGCCCTGATAAATGACGCCCGACCGGTCGCACATGATGACATTGTCATGGCGCACGCCCATCGCCTTGATCAGCGCGGTGCAGGCGATGGCGGCGGCTCCTGCGCCGTTGACGACGATCTTGACGTCCTTCATCTCGCGCCCGGTCAGGTGCATGGCATTGATCAGGCCCGCCGCCGTAATGATCGCGGTGCCGTGCTGGTCATCGTGCATGACAGGGATTTTCATCCGCTCTTTCAGTGCTTGCTCGATAATGAAGCATTCGGGCGCTTTGATGTCTTCGAGGTTGATCCCCCCGAAGCTGGGTTCAAGCAGGGCGACGGCTTCGATGAATTTGTCGGTATCTTCGGTAGCGACTTCGAGATCGATCGAATCGACGTCGGCAAAGCGTTTGAAGAGGACCGCTTTGCCCTCCATCACCGGCTTCGATGCGAGCGCACCGAGATTACCGAGGCCAAGGATCGCCGTGCCGTTCGAGATGACGGCAACCAGATTGCCCTTGGTCGTATAGTCATAGGCCGTTGCCGGATCGGCGGCGATGGCCAGCACCGGCACCGCAACACCGGGCGAATAGGCGAGGCTTAAATCACGCTGCGTCGCCATTGGCTTGGTCGCGACGATTTCGAGTTTGCCGGGCCGTCCTTCGGAATGGAACAGCAGAGCTTCGCGGTCCGAAAACTGGATATTGGCTTCGTCGCTCATGCTTGCCCTCTCGATTCCCATTGGGCTGTAGCGTAAGCGACACGCGAATGGCCAGCACACCCACACCCATGATGGCGCAATATCACGCGTTGAAGGCCGAAGCGCCCGATTGCCTGTTGTTCTACCGCATGGGTGATTTTTTCGAATTGTTCTTCGACGATGCCCGCGTCGCGGCCGCCTGTCTCGACATCGCGCTGACCGCGCGCGGCGAGCATGAGGGCGAAAAAGTGCCGATGTGCGGCGTCCCCGTTCACGCCGCCGACGCCTATCTGGCGCGATTGATCAAGGGCGGGCACCGCGTTGCCATTGCCGAACAGATCGAGTCTCCGGCTGTGGCCAAAGCGCGGGGTGGGAAATCGATCGTCGCGCGCGCGATTGTTCGCGTGGTGACGGCAGGGACGCTGACCGAAGATGTCCTGCTCGATGGCAAGGCCGCAAACTGGCTGGTCGCGGTGGCGCAGGTTGGCGGCGTTTACGGGATTGCGGCAGCGGATGTTTCGACCGGGCGGTTTGAATTGTGCGAAGTCAGCGAGGGCGGACTGGACGCCGAATTGGCGCGGTTGAATCCGTCCGAAATAATTACGGCGGAAGATCGACCTCGCACTGACTTCGACTCCGCCAAAGGCGAAGCGCGGCTCAAAGCGCTCCACAATGTCGCCACGCTCGACGGCTTTGGCGCATTCTCGCACGCCGAACTTGCGGCAGCAGGCGGCTTGCTTGCCTATCTCGACCACGCGGGGAAAGGGACGGTCCCCTATCTCTCGCCGCCCGTCCGCCGAACCCGATCCGCGCACATGGCCATCGACGCGGCAACGCGCGAAAGTCTTGAATTGACGGTGTCCTCGGGCGGCTCCCGCGCGGGGAGCTTGCTCGACTGCATCGACCGGACGGTGACGGGCGCGGGCGCACGGATGCTCGCAGCGGACGTGTCGGCGCCCTTGATGGACCGCGCCCGGATCGACGCAAGGCTCGATCTCGTCAGCCATTGGGCAGACGACAGCGGCGCCCGCGCGGCTCTACGTGAAACGCTCAAGCGCATTCCGGACATTTCGCGGGCTTTGGCGCGGCTATCGGCGGGGCGGGGTTCACCGCGTGATTTGGGCAATTTGCGCGACGGTGTGGCGGCCGCATGGGACTTGCGCGAGACGTTGGGCCGGACAGCGGAACCGCCCGCGCTGCTGACCCACATCCTCCCCGCTCTTGGCGGCCACGGCGCGCTGATCGACCTGCTGACCCGTGCCCTCGTCGAAAGCCCATCGATCGACGCGAGTGCGGGGGGCTATATCGCGCCAGGTTATGACGCCGCGCTCGACGATCTGCGCGATACCGGCGGGCACGGACGGCGCGAGATTGCCGCGCTCGAGGCGCGCTTCCGCGCCAGCACCGGCATCGCCACGCTGA
>JAYUYR010000201.1:0-4899 GCA_043752405.1 Sphingomonas sp.
CGTCACATGATGTATAAGAACCGCAGCGATGCGGACTATCTGATGCTCATCGGGATGCACGTTGAAGTGCTCAACCACGCGTTGCGCAATGTACCCGCCGACCGGGTACGGATGCATGTCTGCTGGGGAAATTACGAGGGGCCGCACACGCATGATGTCGAGATGGGCGTGATCCTGCCGACGGTGATGAAAGCGAAACCGGCGGGGTTGCTGTTCGAGACGAGCAACCCGCGGCACCAGCATGACTGGAATTATTTCGTCGAAATGCTCGACATCATACCCGATGATAAAGTGCTGATTCCCGGCGTAATCGACTCCACGACCAACTTCGTCGAACACCCGCGCGTCGTGTGCGAGCGGATCGAGCGGTTTGCCGGGATTGTCGGGCGCGAGCGGGTGATCGGCGGGACCGATTGCGGTTTTTCGACCTTCGCTGGCTTTGGCGCGGTCGATCCCGATATTGTTTATGCAAAGCTCGGCGCGTTGGCCGAAGGCGCGGCGCTGGCGAGTGCGCGGTTGTGGTGATGTTTCGCGACCGGCTCCGTGGCGGCGAGGTGCTTTCGGGCACATGGATCAAGACGCCGCACCCGCATATCGTCGAAGTGCTGGCGCTATCGCCGCTCGACGTACTGGTGCTCGATGCCGAACATGCGCCGTTTGACCGGGGCAGTCTTGATGCCTGCATCATGGCAGCGCGAGCGGGAGGCAAGCCGGTGCTCGTCCGACCGGCAAGTGGCGCGCACGAGCATATCCTGAACGCGCTTGATTGCGGGGCGGATGGCGTCATTGTCCCGCATGTCCGGTCGGCCGCCGAAGCGCGCGAGATCGTCCGCGCCTGCCACTATGTGCCTCGCGGACGGGGATTTGCGGGCAGCACACGTGCGGCGGGCTATACGACGCGCGGCATGGCAAAGCACCGTGAAGCGGCAAAAGAGGTGGTCGTGATCGCGCAAATCGAGGATGTCGAAGCGGTCGAAGCGATTGAGGAAATCGCCGCCGTCGAGGGGATCGACGCGCTGTTCATCGGTCGCGCCGACCTGACGATCTCTTACGCTGCCGACACCCCCGACGACGCGGTGGTCGTCGCCGCTGTCGAGCGCATCTGTACGGCCGGTAAGGCCGCCGGGCGGACTGTGGGCATGTTCCTGGGGCGCGTGGGGGACGTGCCGATATGGCGCAAGAGGGGTGCGTCACTGTTTATCCTGCAAGCGGACCAGGAATTTTTGTTGAAAGGGGCCACTGCTCTGGCGGAAGCCGTGCAAGACGGATGACTGCTTTCGCCCGATTTCAGACAAAAATCACAGGAAAGACGACCAAGCACTGACCTTGTTTTTGTATGAAGCCGACGAGGTAGAGGACCAAACCGCCTACCCGCTACGCAATGGCCGCCCGACCGAGGGTAATCGCCTGCAGTGTTGTGATTGCCTCGACACGTGAAATCGCGCCACGCGATGCGGCTTCGGACAAATGTTCTGCCGCACCGAGAAAGGCGATGGCAAACAGGCGCCGTTTGCGTGGTGCGTCTTCAACGAAAGATGCGAGCGCGCTCTCATAGCCAGACAGAAAAGAATCTCGAACCTCTTGCCGGAAATCGACAGTGTCGGTCCCGGCAGCAAGTGCGGACGAGATTGCGCTGTAATGATCCCCATTTTCCAGCACGCAATCAACAAACGCGGCAATGACCGTCTGCGCTAGCTCTTCACGAGACAATGCACCGGCGGCGTTGCTGACCAGCGCTTCACGCACCGCATTCTCATGTCGAGCACCCAATTGGCGATAGAGTGCCATCAGCAACCCATCACGCGAACCAAAATGTTGATAAGCGATTGGCTTGGTGACGCCGCAATCGGCCGCGACACGGGCCAGCGTCAAGGCGGCGGTACCCTCCGTCCGAACCAGCCGGACTGCAGCGTCCAGCATCTGGGTCCGGCGTTCCGTTCCGGACATTCGGCGTTTTTGTTCGCTCGACGCATTCAGTTTATCATTGCTCATCTCGCGCGCTTAGCACTTGACGTGGCCCCGTTCCAGCTTATTACCACTAGTAAGTTACTAATGGTAATAACGTGAGGAACGAACTTATGTCAGATAGAAGCATCCTTATCGCCGCTGCGGCTGAACTTCGGGTGGGGATGATGCTGTGACGTCGCAACAAGTGCTGATCGTTGGCGGATACGGCGTCGTCGGCGCGCAAGCGGCCCGCCTTGTTGCCACGCGTAATCCGACTGTCGAGATATGGATCGGGGGCCGCTCGATCCAGCATGCAAACGCAGAAGCCGCGCAAATTCCGCACGCGAGTGGCGTTGCGATTGATCTCGACACCCCAGATCCACTTTCCGCATTAACCGAAATGCCTTCGGTCATACTGGCGGCGGCGAATGACGATCAGGATCATCTACTTGTGTCGGCGGCCAGGCGCGGCATCCCGATCATCGACGTCACCCGCTGGACCGAGCGAATGCACCGCGCCATCGACCGTCTGAAAGGCGAAGAAATGACCGCGCCCGTCGTTTTGTCCTCATCATGGATGGCAGGCGTACCCGCGTCGATCGCCGCTTCTGCAGTCGCAGAACTGGGTGGCGCGCAGCGCATTGAAATCGACATTCTTTACGCGATGAAGGATAAGGCCGGGCCAAACTCTATTGATTATGTCGACAGGCTCAATATCCCTTTCGATGTTATGATCGACGGCGCGTGGCGGAACGCAAAGACGTTTTCGGATCCAAAATCGGTTAGATTTTCCAATGGACGGGTGTTCAAGTGCTTCCGTTTAGATACCCCTGACCAGTTTACATATGTAGATACCTTGGGTGCGACCACCGTCGCCAGCCGGATGAGCTATGACAATGCCAATGCGCTGCGCTTCATCCGGTTCGTCGTTGGTTCGGGCATTTGGAGCCTGTTGTCTCGCAAGACGCGGCGCGCGCTACTCTATAATCCGGGGGCTGGCGCGCCGCATGAAGTGATCGTCACCGTGACCGGCAAAAATGGTCAGAAAAGAATTTCGGTGGTTGACCCACTCGGCCAAACCCACATGACGGCGGTCGGAGCCACTGTTCAGGTCGAACGGGTATTGGGCTTGCGCGGACGGGCAATGCCGCCTGCGGGAGTCGGCTTTCCGGAGGCTGCAAAAGATCAGGAGCTGGGTATGATAGCGCTCGGCGAAATGGGGGTCAGCATCGCTGCGGCGTAACGCGAGCAGCCAACCCCGTCAGCCGGTCCCGGCCACTCGATACACCACTGCATCGCCCGCCAGTGTGCGTTCGAGCCCGACCGGCACGGTCATGGTATCGCCAGCGCCCAGGGTCAGCGTGCCGCCGTCCCATGACACCGCCAGCGTGCCCGCATGGACGAACAGCACTTCGGGCGCTGTGGGTATTGCGCAGTCGGAAACGCCGGTCATCCGGTCGAGCGTAAACGGATGCGGCCAGCCAAGCGGCGCGGCGGGACCGATGATGGCGGCGCTGCTGTCCGCTGCCCGCACGACCAGCGCTTCGGCTTCGGCGGCGGTGGGCACGTGCAGCGCGGCGACCTGTTCTGGCGTCGTTGTCGCCATCGGTATGGCGCCGTCCGGCACGCTTTGTCCCGCTGCGGTATCGACCAGCGAGCCGTTTTGAAGGAGCACAAGGCCATATTTGGCGGCCATGTCGAAGACTTCGGGTGCCCAGAGCACGCGACCGGGGTCATCGCCGCCGAGCACCGCGAACAAATAGCCCACATCGTGGCCGATATTGGTAAAGCCACGGAACATGCCCGTCGGCAGCGAGATCACATCACCGGGATGCAGCACCACTCGCGCGTCGTCGCCATGTTCGCCGAGGTCAAAGCGCCATGTGCCGGTGTGGGCAACGAAAACCTCTGCGGTGTCGTGGCTGTGCTGCGAATTGACGCACGCCGGCGGCTGACGTGCGCCCCCGATGTTGAAGCCGTGCGGTTCGGCGATATGGACATATTGATCGGGATTTTCGGACACGCCCGGCCCGATGATCGTGAAGTTTTCCTTCGCTTCCGACCCCGGCGAGCGGGTGTCGATGAAAGCATTGAAGCAGGGGCGCAGGTCGGCATAGCGCACGACGCGGGCTTCTATCGCCGTGGCTGTCCAGCCTTTGGCAAATGCGGTGTCACTTACATTCGGGTCGCTCATGACATTGCGGGTTGCAGCGTTTTGCATTCGCAGTCAATATAGAGAAATGAGCAGCGGCATTTTCGTCAACATTCCAGACATCCCCGATCCGCGGGGCATTTTCGCCGACGGTGCGCTGGCGCTGCTCGACGACAACCATGCGCTCGACGCCTTTTATCCGGTCGAACATGGCGCAGGCGCAGAATATGTCGCGACCCGGTTGCTTGCGCCGCTTGCAGCGTCGATCCCGAATTATGAAGTGCGCGCTGACATTGCGATGCGCGGATCGTTCAAGGGCGGTGACTGGACGGCGTCGAGCGGGCACATTTGCGGACGCTTCATGGCACCGCTGTTCGGCATTCCCGCCACGTCGCGCGTCGTGTATCTCCGCTTTGGCTGTTTCCAGCGCTGGTTGGCGGCGCGGGTTACCGAAACGATCCTCTTCCTCGACCTGCCCGCGCTGATGTTGCAGGCGGGCGTATGGCCGCTGGCAAAACCGCTCGGCCCCGACTTGATGGCGCCGCCGCCGACGGGCGGTGGCGGCCTCTGGCCACAGGGTGACGGCGCGGCGAGTCTTGCCATTGTCGAAGGCATGATCGGCGGGCTGATGAAATTCGACGGATCGCTGAAGACGATGAATATGCGCGACTTTTTCGCCGAGGATTTCTGGTGGTTCGGTCCGGCACCCATCGGGTCGTTTCGGGGTTTTGAAGATTACGAGCGCGGCCACGCGACGCCGTTCCTCACCGCTTTCCCCGACCGCGTCGGCGGCAATCACC
>JAYUYR010000202.1:0-11873 GCA_043752405.1 Sphingomonas sp.
CCTGTCCCGAAACAAATGACCGCCGCTGTCGCCTGATCGTTGTCGATATGCCGTGATCGTGCGTTGCGCGGACGCGTAACCGCCGTCATATCGGCGTCACATGCCACCGATTATCGACACATCAGACGCTCCCGCTGGCTTTGCGACGCTAAGGCGCTTCCTGCCCTATCTATGGCCGCGCGACGACCGCTCGCTGCGGATGCGCGTGGTCGGGGCGGTGCTGCTGGTGCTGGTGGCCAAGGCGATCACCTTATTCGGTCCCTACCCGTATAAATGGGCCATCGACGCGATGTCGGCAGGCCAGAATGCGGCAGTCGGCCTCGTCATGGCGCTGGTCGCGGCTTATGCGGGGGCGCGCTTTGCCGGGGTGGTCTTCGACAATGTCCGTAACATGGTGTTCGAGCGTGTGGGGCAGGATGCGACGCGGCACCTTGCGGTCAATGTCTTCCGCCATGTCCACGACCTGTCGTTGCGCTTTCACTTGGCGCGGCGGACGGGCGGGGTGACCAAGGTTATCGAACGCGGCACCAAGAGCATTGATACCATGCTCTACTTCCTGCTGTTCAATATCGCGCCGACGGTCATTGAGTTGCTTGTCGTCACCGTAACGTTCTGGATCAAGTTCGGTTTCTCGCTGGTCGCGGCAACGCTGGTCATGGTGGTTGCCTATACCTGGTTCACCTGGGCCGTGACCAACTGGCGCGCCAAGCTGCGCGAGGAAATGAACGAGCTCGACACCGGCACAATATCGCGCGCGGTCGACTCACTGCTCAACTATGAAACGGTCAAGTATTTCAACGCCGAAGGTCGCGAGGCACGGCAGTATGAAACGGTCGCACGGCGCTATGCCGATGCGGCGGTGAAATCCGAAAACTCGCTGGCCTCGCTCAACATCGGTCAGTCGCTGATCACCAACCTGATGATGGCGGGTGCGATGGCCTATATCGTCTGGGGCTGGTCGGGCGGGCGCTTCACGACGGGCGATGTCGTGTTCGTCAGCACATATCTCGCGCAGCTGTTCCGCCCGCTCGACATGCTCGGCATGGTCTATCGCACCATTCGCCAGGGGTTGATCGACATGGCGGCGATGTTCGCGCTGGTCGATACGCCGTCGGAAATTGTCGATGCGCCGGGCGCCGCTGGCCTGAATGTCGGATTGGGCGTCGTCCGGTTTGAAAATGTCGCTTTCGCCTACGACCCCGAACGGGTGATCCTGAAAGGCGTCAGTTTCGACATTCCGGCGGGCGGGACGCTGGCGGTGGTGGGGCCGTCGGGCGCGGGCAAGTCGACGCTGGCGCGGTTGCTTTACCGCTTTTATGATGTGACCGGCGGGCGGATCACCATCGACGGGCAGGACATTCGCGACGTCACGCAATCGTCCTTACGCGGGCAGATCGGCATCGTCCCGCAGGATACCGTGCTGTTCAACGACACCATCGGCTACAACATCGCTTATGGCCGCGAAGGGGCGGACCAGGCGGCGGTCGAGATGGCGGCGCGGGGCGCGGCAATTCACAATTTCATTGCCTCGACTCCAGACCGGTATGAAACCAAGGTCGGCGAGCGCGGCCTGAAGCTGTCAGGGGGTGAGAAGCAGCGCGTGGCGATTGCGCGTACGCTGCTCAAGAACCCGCCGATCCTTATTCTGGACGAGGCGACCAGCGCGCTCGACAGCCGGACCGAAGCGGAGATCCAAACAACGCTGAACGCCATCGCTGAACGCCGCACGACCATCGTGATCGCACACCGGCTGTCGACCATTGTCGATGCCGATGAAATCGTGGTGCTTGATGCAGGACAGGTGGTCGAGCGCGGGACGCACGCGGGCCTGCTGGCGAAAGACGGTCTTTACGCCGAGATGTGGACGCGGCAGGCGGCCGAAGCCGCAGAGGCCGTGGCGGTTGCAGAATAATGTGCTACCCGGGCGACGCCGCTGATCCAGCGAGCAGCCCGCCGTCAATATCAAGCTCGGACCCTGTAATATAGGGTGCTTCGTCCGACGCGAGAAAGACGCAGAGTGCTGCGACTTCCTCGACCGTTCCAAAGCGCTTCAGCGGCGTGTCTTTGACCAGCGCCGCCATCTTGGCCTCGCGATCACTGCCGTCGCCGATCATCCCTTCCCAAATTGGCGTCAATATGGCGGCGGGGTGCACCGAGTTGCAGCGGATAAGCATGCCCTGTTGCGCGCACCATAGCGCAACTGATTTGCTGTGATTTCGCACGGCGGCCTTTGACGAGGCATAGGCCGCCGCGCCGGGGATGCCGACCAACCCTGAGCGCGACGACATATTGATGATCGCGCCCGTCCCCGTTGGCCGCATCGCCCGTATGGCGTGCTTACAGCCGAGGAAGACGCCATCGAGATTGACGCGGTGGACGGCATGCCATTCCTCCAGACTCGCATGTTCAGGATCATGCTGCCCTGCGCCATTCTCGAAGCCGGTTATCCCAGCATTGTTGACGACGATGTCGAGGCGATGATCGCGGGCAAGGAGTGCGGCAATGGCAGCTTCCCAATCAGCTTCCTCACCGACGTCGAGTTTGGCAAAGCGGACGTTGTCACCGAGTTCGTTTACCAGTGCGTCACCAGTATCGACGTCAATATCGGTCAGCCAGACAATGGCCCCTTCTGCGGCAAACATGCGCACGATGGCGGCACCGATACCGCGTGCAGCGCCCGACACCAGGGCAATTTTTCCGTTCAAGCGGTGCAAAGTCAGTCTCCGTCGATGCGATGGGTTGCTATGGGTGCCGTAAGCATTCTAGCGCGGAACCAATGCAACAAGCCCTCGACATTCTCAACACCACTTTCGGTTTTCCGGCGTTTCGCGGAGTGCAGGCCGATGTTGTTGCGCGCGTCCTGTCGGGGCAGCGGACGGCAGCGATCATGCCGACGGGGGCAGGGAAATCGCTGTGTTACCAGTTGCCGGCGGTCGCGTTGCCGGGGACATGCGTGGTCATTTCGCCGCTGATCGCGCTGATGCATGACCAGTTGCGCGCGGCGGAGGCCGTAGGGATCCGCGCGGCTACGCTTACCTCGGCCGACGACAACCAGATCGAAAGCATCGCGCGGTTTCGTGCGGGCGCGCTCGACCTGCTCTATATCGCGCCCGAACGCGCTTCGCAGGATAGTTTCCGCGGGCTGTTGCGCGAAGCGCCACTGTGCCTGTTCGCCATCGACGAAGCGCATTGCGTCAGCGAGTGGGGGCATGATTTTCGCCCCGACTACCGTCTGTTGCGGCCGTTGCTCGATGATTTTGCGCAAGTGCCGCGCCTTGCGCTTACTGCCACCGCCGACGCCCACACGCGCGAGGATATCTGCGATCAGCTCGGAATCCCTCGCGAAGGGTTGATCGTGGCGGGATTCGACCGGCCTAATATAAGATACCACATGACACCGCGTGCAGGTACGACACAGCAGGTCGCAGACGTCGTCGCTACGCATCCGGGGCCGGGTATCGTCTATGTCCAGTCGCGGATGGGGACCGAGAAACTGGCGGCGCAACTGGCCAGCACGGGGCGGGCTGTGCGCGCTTATCATGCGGGTCTCGACGCCGATGTCCGCCGCCGGAACCAAGCCGATTTCGTCAATAGCGAAGACATGGTGATGGTCGCCACGATCGCGTTCGGGATGGGCATCGACAAGCCCGACGTGCGGTTCGTGGCGCATGCCGGCCTGCCCAAATCGATCGAAGCCTATTATCAGGAAACCGGCCGTGCGGGGCGCGACGGCGATCCGGCGGGGGCGTATCTGTTCTGGGGTGCGGATGATTTTGCCAAGGCGCGGCAAAGGCTGTCCGAGGTCGAGCCGTCGCGCGCAGCAGGCGAGAAGCTGCGGCTTCAAGCGCTGGGCGCGCTGGTTGAAACGCCGGGGTGCCGCCGCGCTATTCTGCTGCGCCATTTCGGCGACGATGCCCCCGCCAGTTGCAGGAATTGCGACAATTGCCTGAACCCGCCCGCGTCGGTCGATGCGACCGAGATGGCGCGCAAGTTCCTGTCGGCGGTGTATCGCACGGGGCAAAGTTTCGGCGTGACGCACCTCGAAGCCGTGCTGACCGGCGATGCGAACGAGCGTACGCTGAAGCTGGGGCATGACCGGTTGTCGGTGTTCGGGATTGTCGAGGGCGACGATGTGGCGATGATCAAGCCGGTCGCACGGGCATTGTTGTTGCGCGGGGCGCTCGAGACAAACGAGCATGGCGGCCTGATGTTCGGCCCTGATGCGCGGGGGATCCTGAAAGGCGAAGCCGCCGTTGACCTGATCCTGCCGCCCAAGCGCGAACGGCGGTCGAAACGCGCAGGCGGAGGGGGCAACCCGGTCGGCGATCCGTTGTTCGAGGCATTGCGCGACTGTCGCAGGACGCTGGCGAGTGCTGCGGGACTGCCGCCTTATGTGATTTTCCACGATTCGACTTTGCGCGAAATGGCGAGCGTCCGCCCCGCCACGGCCGGCGCACTGGGGCGTATCACCGGAGTCGGAGCGCGCAAGTTAGAGGCCTATGGCGATGCGTTTCTGCGTGTTATTGCAGGACATTGAGCGGAGGGTCCCATGTTTCACAAGTTAGACGACCGGTTTTTCGCATCGCCGCAAATCACGGTCGACCATATCGCCGACGCCAAGGCGCTGGGCATTACGACCATCATCAACAACCGGCCCGATGGCGAAGCACCCTCCGAGCCGCAGGGTGCCGACATTGAAGCGGCTGCGCATGCCGCGGGTCTTGATTATGTCGCCATTCCGGTGACGCGTGCGGGTTTTTCAGGACCACAGATTGCGGCGATGGCCGCCGCGCTGGAAAATGCGACAGGGCCGGTGTTGGCTTACTGCCGGTCGGGGACAAGATCGACGCTGTTGTGGGCGCTGGCGCGGACGCAGATGGGCGATGAGAAGCTCAGTCTGCAAGCCAAAGCAGCGGTGGGTGGTTATGACCTGTCGCCGATCGCACACCTCATGGACTTCGTGGCCGCCGACCGATGAACTGGCTGTTGCCTGCGGGTTCGCTGATTGCGGTGCTTTTGCTGGCGCTGGCGAGCAAGTGGATGGGGCTGGGCGGTGACGTCCGGCTCGACCACGACGTTGCGGTCGGATTGGCCGAGGCCGAAGGGTTCACACCTGCCGACATCATCGTCGACCGCGCCGGCATTGCTGCGATTGTGCGCGATGCGGGCGGGCGGCATATGCTTATCCGGCGGCACGGGGTTCATTTCGTGACGCGCCTGCTCCGCCCCCCGCTCGATGCGCGGCTCGACCAGAAATTGCTTACGATTGGCGCCGGCGAGCGTGCGTTCGGGCGGATTACGCTTGATCTGGGCGACAAGGCGGCAATCTGGGCCGCCGGATTGCGACAAGTGCGATGAGCGACCTTCCCAATCCGGTCGATTATGCCGTGCCCGGCTTTGTCCTGCTGATCCTCATCGAAATGGTTGTCGCGCGGACACGCAACCGCGCGCGCTATGAACCGATGGATACGCTGACGTCGCTGCTGTTCGGTTTTGGTAGTTCGGTGGCGGGGTTGCTGACGGGCGGCTTGCTGATCGGAATGACCTTCGCCGTTTACCAGTATCGGCTGGTCACCATTCCCTTTGCGTGGTGGGCATGGCCGCTATGCTTTGTTCTCGACGATCTGGCCTATTACGCGTTCCATCGCAGCGCGCACCGTGTCCGCTGGTTCTGGGCGAGCCATGTCAATCACCACTCGAGCCAGCATTATAATCTGTCGACCGCACTGCGCCAGACGTGGACGGGTTTCTTTGCCGGATCGTTCATGTTCCGCCTGCCACTGCTGCTGATCGGTTTTCATCCGCTGATGCTGGCGTTCTGCGGCGGCCTCAACCTGATCTACCAGTTCTGGATACACACCGAAGTGATCGACCGCTGCCCGCGCTGGTTCGAAGCAGTGATGAACACGCCGTCGCACCACCGCGTGCACCATGCGACCAACCCGCGTTACCTCGACCGCAATTATGCGGGAGTATTTATCGTGTGGGATAAATTATTCGGCAGCTTCACGCCCGAGATTGAAAGTGAGAAATGCCGTTACGGCATTGTCAAAAACCTGGGGTCGTTCAACCTGTTGTGGAGCGTGTTCCACGAGTGGGTCGGCATCGGGCAGGACTTGTGGCGCGCGCCGATGCGTTACAAGCTGCACTATCTGCTTGCCCCACCCGGGTGGAGCCATGACGGATCACGCGACACGTCGGACATGATCCGACAGCGCTGGCAGGAGAGTGAGACTTGCAGGAATATGATATTGTCGTCGTCGGCGGCGGATCCGGAGGAAGTGCTGCCGCAGGGCGGCTTAGTGAAGGCGGCAAATACAGCGTCTGCCTGATCGAAGCGGGTGGCGACAATAACAACTTTGCGGTCAAAGCGCCGGGGATGATGCCGTTCATCTCCGACAAGTCGAATTACCGGTACGAGACGGTCCCGCAAAAGGGGCTGAACGGGCGCACCGGGTATCAGCCGCGTGGGCGCGGCCTTGGGGGGTCGAGTGCCATCAATGCGATGGTCTACATACGCGGGTGCGCGTGGGATTATGACAACTGGGCGGCGCTGGGCGCGACCGGATGGGGATATGCCAACGTGCTGCCTTGGTTCAAACGCGCCGAACATAACGAGCGCGGCGCGGACGATTTTCATGGCGTCGGTGGCCCGCTAAATGTGATGGACCAGAAATACGCACATCCCGGCAGCGCGGCGTTTGTCGAATCCGCCGCCTCGCTCCAGATGCCGCGCACCGACGACTTCAATGGCGCAAAGTTCGAAGGTGTCGGACTGTATCAGGTGACGCAAAAGGGGGGCGAACGCTGGTCGGCGGGACGCGCTTATGTCGAACCGGCAAAGGCAGCGGGCCGGTTACATGTGATGACCGGCACGATGTGCGAGCGGATCGGATTTGAAAACGGTCGCGCGACGACGGTGCATGTGCGGACCAAGCGCGGCGCGGAACAAGTCCGTGTGCGGCGGGCAATCGTGCTGGCGGGCGGCGTGTTCGGGACGGCACAGACGCTGATGCTGTCGGGGATTGGACCTGCCGACCATTTGAAGGCGCACGGCGTTGACGTGCTGGTGGACCGGCCCGCAGTGGGCAGCAATCTGCACGACCATATCGATTATGTGTCGGGCTATGCGGTGCCGGGACGCTATTTCCTGGGTCAGACGATCACCGGCAATTTGAAATCCGCGCTGGGCATCGTCGAGTGGCTGCGCAAGCGGACCGGACCGATCACGACGCCTTATGCAGAGGCCGGTGGCTTTGCAAAGTCACGGCCCGATGTTGCCGTGCCTGATCTGCAGTTTCATTTCGTCCCGGCGCTGCTCGAGGATCACGGGCGGACGAAGGTGAACGCGCACGGCTTTTCCTGCCATGTCTGTGTTCTGCGCCCGCATAGCCGGGGAACCGTGCGACTGGCGAGCCGCGACCCGGCCACGGCACCGCTGATTGATCCGGCGTTCCTGACCGACGACCGCGATGTTCAGGTGCTGCTTGATGGATTCAAGTTGATGCGCCGCATCCTCGAGGCGGACCCGCTGGCCCGACATGGCGGACGCGACCGGCATACGCACGGGATTACCGATGATGCTGCGCTCATCGAAATCATCCGCAACCGCGCCGACACGGTTTATCATCCTGTGGGCACCGCGCGGATGGGGTTTGATGCCGATGCCGTCTGCGACCCCCAGTTGCGCGTGCGCGGGGTGGAGGGGTTATATGTCGCCGATGCATCGGTGATGCCGCAGGTCGTATCGGGCAACACCAATGCACCCAGCATCATGATCGGCGAACGTTGCGCCGATTTTGTGACAGCCGACCTCGCCAGATAAAAGAGGACCGACAGATCGCTCTGTCGGTCCAGTGGTTCGCAGGAGGAACCTGGTTTGGGCGGCGACGTAGCGGGCAAGAAGACCGCCGTCGCCAACCCAAGCTCGAAAACTTGGCGCTGACCTGATTCACGCGCCGGGTCTTGCGACCCGGCACGATCAGGTCAGTATATAGGCAGGTCAGTAATTATAGGCGCGCTCACCATGCGAGGCGAGGTCGAGCCCTTCGCGCTCGGCTTCCTCGCTCGGACGCAACCCGATGGTCTTGTCGATGATGAAGAACAGGATCGCCGACCCGATGCCCGACCAGGCGAGCGTGATCAGCACGGCCTTGATCTGCGTAATCAACTGAGTGCCCATGTCATACGTGCCCACGGCGGCGGGGAAGACCGTGTAGTCGAAGAACCCCTGACCACCGAGTGCGGGATCAGCGACAATCGCCGTGCCGAGTGCCCCGACGATGCCGCCGACGCAGTGAACGCCGAACACATCGAGCGTGTCGTCATACTTCAGCTTGTTCTTGACCGTCGAGACGAACAGGTAACAGACCGGCGAGACGACGAAGCCGAGGACTATCGCTGTCATCGGAGCCGCAAAGCCACTGGCGGGCGTGATTGCGACCAGGCCGGCAACCGCACCCGTGGCGGCACCCAGCATCGACGGCTTGCCGTGCGCAACCTGTTCGACAAGCGCCCAGCTGATCGCAGCTGCCGCCGTGGCGACAAAGGTGTTGATGAAGGCGACAGCAGTGACGCCATTGGCCTCGAGGTTCGATCCCGCATTAAAGCCGAACCAGCCGACCCAGAGCAGCGAAGCCCCGATCATGGTCATGGTCAGCGAATGCGGCGGCGTGGCTTCTTTACCAAAGCCGATGCGCTTGCCGATCATGAGGCAGCCGACAAGGCCCGCGATGCCGGCATTGATGTGGACCACCGTGCCGCCCGCGAAATCAAGCGCGCCCATGCCCCAGAGCAAACCAACATCGGTCGGTGCATCGGGCAGAAAGTCCGGGCCTGCCCAATACCAGACCATGTGCGCGATCGGGAAATAGATGACCGTCAACCAGGCGACGACGAAAACCATCAGTGCCGAAAACTTCACGCGCTCGGCAAAAGCCCCGACGATCAGCGCCGGCGTGATGCAGGCAAACGTCATCTGGAAAATGACGAACACATACTCGGGCAGATAGACATTGTTGCTGAACGTCGCGGCATAGGTGCCCACGCTGACGCCCATCAGCATGACTTTGGAAAAACCACCGATGAACGGCCCGCCGCTGGTGAAGGCCATGCTGTAGCCCCAACATACCCAGACGATTGCAGCGACACTGACGATCATGAACACCTGCATCAGAACGCTCAGCATGTTTTTGGTGCGGACGAGCCCGCCATAGAACAGTGCGAGCGCCGGGACCGACATCATCAGCACGAGGACCGACGAGACGAGCATCCACGCCGTGTCGCCCTTGTTGACCATGCCCGCCATCTGCTCAACGGTCGGTGCCTTGACCATCTCGGCGGCAAAGGCCGGTGTGGCGAGCAGGGCTGCACTAAATCCAGCCAGTGCTTTAACGGCAAGTGTTTTAAGTGATGTTTTCATCATTCCCCCAGTTCCTTAAAGCGCGTTATTGTCGGTTTCGCCGGTGCGGATGCGCACCGCCTGACCGATCTCGAGCACAAAGATTTTGCCGTCACCGATCGCGCCGGTGTTGGCCGATGCCTGAATAGCCTCGACCACGCGGTCGGTCAGATCGGTCGGGCACGCCACTTCGATCTTCAGCTTGGGCACCATGTTCGTCGAATATTCGGCCCCGCGGTAAATCTCGGTCTGGCCCTTTTGCCGGCCGAAGCCTTTGACTTCAGTCACCGTCATGCCGGTGACGCCCAGTTCGGTCAGGCTCTCGCGGACCTCATCGAGCTTGAACGGTTTGATGATTGCAACAACGAGTTTCATGCCGCCCCCTTGGCTGTTCGTTTGTGCAGCGCAGCAAGAGACGTGCCAGTTTGCTGTCGAGGCGGATTGCATCGACTTTTTGGCAGCAGTGGATTCAAATTGTGCAGTGCAAACGGCGTGTGCCTGTTATTTGGGCAGACTTAGGCTGGGACTCGATCCTGCAGGCGCACCGGCAAGCCGTCGATGCTCCGTGTGCGATCGGCAATCTTGGCAAGACGATCGGCTTCGGAAATACTGCTATGATATTTGCTCAGCGTCTGGCGCTCGTGGTCGAAGGTCATGAACGGCACCCCCCAGCCGCAACTCGTCTGCACACTGTCGACATCAAATTCGAAAATCTGGCGCGTGCCGGGGAGCAGCGTGAACTGTGCAGCAAGTTCGTCCCACCGCGCATCCTGCGGCAGGATCGCGCAGCCCTGCGCATAAAGCCGCAAAATCAGCGCGGGCCGGTCAAACGCACAGAACATGATCGTTGCGCGGCCATCAGCGTTCAGATGCGCCTGCGTCTCGTTCCCCGATCCGCCGACATCGAGATAGCCGACGCGGTTGTCGTCGAGCACGCGAAAGCAGTCCATGCCCTTGGGGCTCAGGTTGATCCGCGCGTCGGCGGCAGCGGTGGCGATAAAAAACACCGGCTGTTTTTCAATAAATGCGCGGTGGTCGTCCGTAATGTGGTCGCAGAAGTCGGACATAATATTGTTCCCCCCGGTCTCGACTCTATAGAGTTAGGCTCGCAAACGCGCTAGGTCGTAACTCTACCTAAGCCGCCGTCCCGCCCACCGTCAGTCCGTCGATCAGCAACGTCGGCTGGCCCACGCCCGCGGGCACGCTCTGCCCGCCCTTGCCACAAATGCCGACGCCTTCATCGAGCGCCATGTCGTTACCGATGCCGAGCACCTTGGTCAGCACGCTCGGACCGTCGCCGATCAGCGTTGCCCCTTTGATGGGTGCGCCCAATCGCCCGTTTTCGATGCGATAGGCTTCGGTGCAACTGAAAACGAACTTGCCCGATACGATGTCGACCTGTCCGCCGCCAAAGCTCCTGGCAAAAATGCCGGTCTTGACGCGCGAGAGCAGGTCGCCGGGATTGTCGTTGCCACCGCGCATGAAAGTGTTGGTCATCCGCGGCATCGGCGCGTGGGCATAGCTTTCGCGCCGCCCGTTGCCCGTTGCCGCGACACCCATCAGGCGCGCGTTGAGGCGGTCCTGCATATAACCTTTCAGGATGCCATCCTCGATCAGGATATTTTCCTGTGTCGGGGTGCCTTCGTCGTCGATGCTGAGCGACCCGCGCCGGTTGTCGATCGAGCCATCGTCGACAATCGTGACGCCCGGTGCTCCCACGCGCGTGCCCAACCGCCCCGAAAAAGCCGAGGTTTTCTTGCGGTTGAAATCGCCTTCCAGCCCGTGACCGATAGCCTCGTGGAGCAATATGCCCGGCCAGCCGGGGCCAAGCAGCACCGTCATTTCTCCCGCCGGTGCTGCCACCGATTCAAGGTTCACGAGCGCCTGTCGCAATGCCTCATCGATGGCACGGCCCCACGTCGCTTCGTCGAACAGCGTGTCGTAAAGATAACGCCCGCCCATGCCGCACGATCCGTTTTCGCGGCGACCGCTCGCGTCCTTGGCGACGATGCTGACGTTAAGGCGAACGAGCGGGCGGATGTCGCTCGCCACGAACCCGTCGGCGCGGACAATGTCGATCACGCTCCAACTGCCCGATAGCGAGACCGAAACCTGCGCCACCCGGGGGTCGCGTGCGCGCGCGGCGGCATCGATTTTCTGACACAGCGCGACTTTTTCTTCGAACGGCACGGTGCTCAGCGGGTCGCTTGCCGTGTAAAGGTGCCGGTTGCTGCGGCGGGGCGGTGGCGCCGGTGGAGAGGTCGCCGGATCAAGCAAGCGCAATGTTTCCGATGCGCGCCGGATTGCGGCTTCGCTGATTTCGTCGGCATGCGCAAAGCCGGTCATTTCTCCGCTGACGCCGCGCAGGCCGAAACCGCTGTCGATGCCATAATCGGCCGTCTTCATCCGGCCATCATCGAAACCGAAACTTTCGGTGCTGCGATGCTGCAAATAAAGTTCGCCGTCATCGCAG
>JAYUYR010000203.1:0-4846 GCA_043752405.1 Sphingomonas sp.
CAGTTTTCCGCGTGCGTTTCTGACACCGACGGCCAATTCGCAGTTCATTATTGACCGCACCTTGACCCCAACCGTGGGTGAGCCCGCGTTGGTCGGAGATCCGCTCTTTCGTAACTCGGCGCGCGACTATGACCTGACCGAGAAGACAGTCTCGGGCTACGCGATGGTCGATATTGAAGGCGACCTGTTCGGTCGTCCCGCCAAGTTCAATGCCGGCGTGCGAGTGGCCAATACGAGGTTCGAGGTCGCCACCTTTGCCCAGGTCGGCACCGGGCCCTTGCTGCCCCGTGTGGACAAAAACAGCTATACAAACATGCTACCCAGCGCGAACTTCACGTTTAACATCACCGACAGTTTCCTTATGCGCCTGTCGGCTTCGCAAACGATGCAACGGGCAGGGCTCGCGGACTTGGCACCCTCGACGTTCGTGGATGCCACCAACCGCACATCAAGCGGTGGCAATGCCCAGTTGACGCCACCGCTGTCGACAAACTTCGACGCGTCGTTTGAATATTATCTAGGGAAAAGCTCTGTTTTGTCAGTGGCCATTTTCAAGAAGAAGGTTGAGGACTTCATCATCGTCAACACCACGCAACAGATCGTTCCGGGTTTCGAAGGCCTGGGTACGATCCGCGTTCAGCGGCCGGAAAATGTGGCTTCTGCTACCGTTAATGGCTTTGAAGTCGGCGCGCAGATGTTCTTCAACTTCCTTCCTTCGCCGCTTGACGGTTTCGGGATGATCGCAAATTATACCTATGCCGATTCAAAGGACAGTAATGGCTTCCCGCTCGTTGCAACCTCGAAGCACAGCTACAATCTGGTTGCACTGTATGAGAAAGGCTCTTTCTCTGCGCGCTTAGCGTATAATTGGCGTGACGATGCGGTGTTTGAATTTACCGAAGGCCGCCCCGATGTGATCGCCGCAAGGTCGCAATTGGACGCCCAGATCGGGATTGATCTGACCAAACGGATCGCACTCTCGTTCCAGGCTCAAAATCTGCTACCCAAAAAATCGGCGACTGTTGAAATCAGCAACTTCAACGACACCGCACTGAACAGTTATGCCTTGTCCGAACGGCGCTTCACCTTCGGCATCCGGGCGAAACTTTGACACGCGTCGTCCTAATTGGTGAGGCCATGACGGAACTCTCCGGAACCGGAGAGTTGCGGCGCGTGAGCTACGGCGGCGATACTCTCAATACCGCGATTCATTTGGCGAGGCGAGGGTGTGATGTCGCGTATTTGACAGCGCTCGGTCGCGATCCCTTCAGTGAGGGCATGAGGGCGGCTTGGGCCGCAGAGGGGCTCGACACGTCGCTGGTCCTGGATCATCCCACGCGCACGTCCGGACTGTATGCGATTTCGACGGATGCAGAGGGTGAGCGCAGCTTTACCTATTGGCGCGACAATAGTGCCGCGCGCGACCTGTTCTCGCTACCCGGAATCAACGCGGCGTTGGCCGAGGCCGAGAAGGCTGATCTTGTCGTCTACTCGCTGATTACGCTTGCCATCCTGCCTGAAGCTGCGCGAACGCGTTTGCTAGCGCTGAACGCGCGCGTAGCTTTTGACAGCAATTACCGACCCCGCCTGTGGCCCGATGCAACGACCGCCGCGACAGTGAGAGACGCTGCGATTGCTCGTGCGAGCATTGGCCTGCCGACGCTTGAAGACGAAATACAAATGTCTGGTGAGACCACTGCCGATGCTGTTGGCCTAAACTGGCAGTCACGCGGTTGCATTGAAACTGTCGTCAAGATGGGTGTAATGGGTTGTCGCTTGCCAGTCGGCGATATCATCGCGCCAACAAAGCGTCTGTCACCGATCGACACCAGCGGCGCGGGCGATGCGTTCAACGCGGGTTACCTGCACGCCCGTATGTTTGGTGCAACCCCGACAGAGGCCGCGAAAGAGGGGAATTATCTCGCTGGACAAGTGCTGAATCACCCGGGCGCAATACCGCTCTTTTCAGTATGATCGGCGCCAAGCGTCTAAAACGGTGCTCGTCAAAAGCGTTGGGTAGGAACTTGAGGGCACGCGCCGGTTGACCGAACATTTTTAGCCATTGCCGCCGAACGATCGGTTCGCACGCAGAATCGAGCTGTGAATGACCGGCAAGTTTCGAGAATAACAATTCGAATTGGGAAGCCGGCTCGCACTCTGCCGGCGGACATAACCCGCGAACATCCGGGCCAAACCTGTTCGATCAGAATCTGACTGTCTCATGGAAAAGGGCGATGCCGCGTGCGAACAACAGGTCCGAAACATTCAGGCAGCGCAATTAACCAGCGGTACATTTGATCTGTCAGTGCCCCGGGAATAAGCCGATCAGAACAGCCCCTCGATCCTACCATCAGCATCGATTCGAATGGACTCGGCAGTGGGCAAGCGCGGCAGACCTGGCATCGTCATGATTTCGCCGCAGACCGCCACGACAAACCCTGCTCCAGCGGCAAGCCGCACCTCTCGTACCGACACGATGTGCCCGGTCGGAGCGCCAAGTGCTGTGGGGTCAGTTGAAAAGCTGTACTGCGTTTTGGCGATACATATTGGCAAATGGCCGTGGCCAGCCTGCTCCCATCGCGCCAACGTCGCGCGAACCTCTGGCGATGCAGCTGCTGCATCGGCTCGATAGATTCGCCTCGCAACGGTATCGATCTTGTCGAAAAGGGGCAGGGTATCGTCATACAGCGGCGAAAATTGAGACGGTGCGTCTGAGATGGCGACAACGCGCTTGGCGAGTTGCTCGGCGCCCGCACCACCATCCGCCCAATGAGTACAAACCACTGCTTCCGATCCATGTGCTAAGGCAATCGTCTGAATCTCTTTCAATTCGGCTTCGCTGTCGCTGTGAAAGCGGTTAATTGCGACAATCGACGGAACACCGAACTGGCGTATATTCTCGATATGGCGGACCAGGTTGACGCCGCCGCGGTGGATCGCATCGACGTCCTCGCGACCGAGGTCGCTCTTGGCGACGCCGCCGTTCATCTTCAGCGCCCGGACCGTTGCGACGATGACCGCTGCTGCCGGGCGTAATCCAGCCTGACGGCATTTGATGTCAAAAAATTTCTCCGCCCCCAGATCAGCACCGAACCCCGCCTCGGTGACGACATAGTCGGCAAGTTTGAGACCCGTACGGGTCGCGATGACAGAATTGCAGCCGTGTGCGATGTTGGCGAACGGGCCACCATGAATAAGCGCAGGATTGCCTTCCAGAGTCTGGACGAGGTTGGGCTTGATTGCCTGCGCCAGCAGTACTGTCATGGCGCCATCCGCTTTGAGGTCACGCGCCGTGACCGCCTGCTTTGTGCGGGTATAGCCTATGACTATCCGTCCGAGCCGCGCCTCCAGATCCTCCAGCCCGTTAGCGAGGCAGACAATCGCCATCACTTCAGAAGCGACAGTAATGTCGAAGCCCGATTCGCGCGGAAAGCCGTTGGCCAAACCGCCGAGTGACTGTGTAATGCCGCGTAGTGCGCGGTCGTTCATATCCATCACGCGCCGCCAGACGATGCGGCGAACGTCAATTTCGAGTGCGTTGCCCCAATGAATATGATTGTCGATCATTGCCGCCAGCAAATTATGGGCGCTAGTGATGGCGTGGAAATCGCCAGTGAAATGAAGGTTGATGTCCTCCATCGGCACGACCTGCGCATAGCCGCCACCAGCGGCGCCGCCCTTGGTCCCGAAACAGGGTCCGAGAGAGGGTTCGCGCAGACACAGCATGGTTCGCTGGCCGATCCGATTCAACGCATCGGCCAGGCCAACCGACGTTGTTGTCTTTCCCTCTCCCGCAGGCGTCGGGTTGATCGCAGTGACAAGGATTAACCTTCCAGACGCGTCCGCGTCGCCGAGGGATGCGATGTCGACTTTCGCCTTGTAATGGCCATAAGGTTCGATCGCTGCCACCGGGATCCCGGCCCGACTGGCGATCTGCTGAATAGGCTGGATAGCCGCGGTGCGCGAGATGTCGATGTCAGAAGGCATAGGCTGTTCTAACTGTCGTCATCTCCGATTAATCCTCCGCCTGCGGATATTAGCAGCCCACATTAGCCGAACCTGTTCCAGCATTTTCTCTGACAGTGCCAGAAAAAATTACAGCGCGCGCAACGCCTGTGCAGGCCGTGCCGCAAGAATCGGTAAGCTTCCAAGCAGGCCGATGACCAGCGTCAGCACAATACCTGCGGCCAGCGTCATGAAGACGGCCGCATAGTCGGGGAGCCAGACGAATTGGAAAATCTGTACGACGACATACCATGCAGCCCCCAAGCCGAGCGCAAGTGCGACGGCAGCGACGGTCAGGCTGAGCAAAACATATTCGATTGCCTGTGCGCCCAAAATCTGCACCCGCGTAGCGCCGAGCACCTTCAGCATCACCGCATCATAGGTGCGCATCTCACGCGCCGCCGTGATTGCACCGATCAGCACTGCAATCCCGGCAAAAATGGCGACGCTTGCGGCGGCTGCGATAGCGGTTGAAAGTTGTCGGACCACGTCCTGAATTTGCTTGAGTACGCCGCCGACCTCGATCACCGAGACCGAAGGGAAGCGCGGCATCAGCGCGCGCATTGCCGCACCGGTCTGGGGCGCAGGCATGTTGACCGTCGCCGAAAGGTTGTGGGGAAAATCGACAAAGGTGCCCGGCGAAAACACCAGCACGAAATTAAACCCCATCGTATCCCATTGCACCGTGCGGAAAGATGCGACGCGAGCCGTGACCTCCTGCCCGAGCACGCTGACCGTCAGCGGGTCGCCGAGCTTCAAGCCAAGTGCCTTTGCCTGCGCCGCCTCGACCGATACTTGCGGCGGTCCCGCATAAGCCGCAGGCCACCACTTGCCCTCGGTC
>JAYUYR010000204.1:0-4832 GCA_043752405.1 Sphingomonas sp.
GAGCTACGTCACCAGAACCCGCGACAAGGCTGCTGCGCTCAACTTCATGAAGAAGGCGCTGAAGCGTCATGGATCGCCAGCGACGATCCTCACCGACGGATTGAAATCCTACCGTGCGGCGATGACCGAGCTCGGCAATGCCGATAAGCAAGAGATCGGTCGCCATGCCAACAACCGGGTGGAGAACAGCCATCTTCCTTTCCGACGACGAGAGCGGGCGATGCTCCGGTTCAGGCGAATGAAGACCCTACAGAAATTCGCTTCAGTCCACGCCAACATCGCCAATCACTTCAACCAGGAACGCCATCTCGTCAGTCGGCAAGAATACAAGCAACGACGCTCAGCCGCCCTGGTCGAGTGGCAATCCCTCATGGCATAGCCGCTCGCCGGTTTCAGGATCAGTGCGTCAACCAGAGACGAGTTCGCATCGGACTGACAGCACCCTCGAAACCTATATCGAGACTGAAGCGCAGATCGACGATTTCGTTCGTCGTATGCCCGGCCTAATTGCAGCACTGTGCGCGGATGAAGCGCTTGGCCAAGGCCCGGTCCGCACGGTTCACTCAGCACTGCGCCGCGCCGCGCTCGAACGGCTCGAACAGCTTCAAAGCGTGCGGCCTAAACAAGGCTATCGTGGGCCGTCGGCCGAGATCGTCTGCGCCGATCATCTCGGCCGCGACACGCCCTATCTCCTCTATCTGCCGGACCCACATAGCGGGTCGGGGCTGCGTCCCCGCGAGAATTTCCGCGATCTTGCGGCTTGATGGTCTGTCGCGCTGGCGTGATGATCTGTTCGGTGATCAGTTGCTCGGCGACTAGCCTGACATTGCCGATGCTAAGGTAGCGCCGGTAGATATCGCGGACCATGTCGGCTTCTGCCCCGTATATTGTAAGCGTGCGACCATCGGGGCGATAGCCCAGCGGCGGGGTACCACCCATCCACATGCCCTTGGCCTTCGAAGCCGCGATCTTGTCGCGGATGCGCTCGGCGGTCACCTCCCGCTCGAACTGCGCAAACGACAGCAGCATGTTGAGCGTGAGGCGTCCCATGCTCGTGGTCGTATTGAACGACTGGGTAATCGATACAAACGAGGTTCCTGCCCTGTCGAACGCTTCGACCAGCTTTGAGAAGTCGAGCAGTGAGCGGGTTAGCCGGTCGACCTTGTAGACCACGATGATATCGATATGGCCTGAGGCCACCTCGGCAAGCAGCCGCTGCAAGGCGGGACGCTCGAGCGTCCCGCCCGACAAGCCCCCATCGTCATAGACATCGGGGAGTGCGGTCCAGCCTTCGCTGGCTTGGCTCAGGATATAGGCAGCACATGCCTCGCGCTGGGCATCGAGCGAGTTGAAGCTCTGTTCCAGCCCCTCGTCGCTCGACTTGCGGGTGTAGATCGCACAGCGGACCGTCCCTTCGGCTTTGCTCAGGACAGGCTTCATGCCGCAATCCGCTTCTTCAAGCCGAAGAACGCAGGACCCGACCAGCGTGTCCCTGTAATCGCGCGCGCCACTTCGCTGAGGCTTCGCCAGTCGCGCTCGTTCCAGCGGATGACCCCGTCCTCGCCAACGACGACCACATGAGTGCGACCGTTCCATGCCCGAACCAGGCGCATGCCGCTTTGGGCAGGTGCACTCACTGTCTTTGCGCGTGCCAGCTGGCCGAGCTTCTGCTGGGTGACGCGCGACAATCCACCGCACGCCTTGGCCTGAAGCTCATAGGCCAGCGCCAGGCGCAGCATGGCAGGGCTGACCCTGGGCACGACCGGACCCACGATAGATACCCAGCGCAGCTAGTTGCTCGTCTATCGTGGCCATCATGCTACTTCGGGCGCGATGGCGCGGTATGTACGCTCCCCATCGACCTTGTCGCTCGAGATCGCATAACCTTTCTTTTTCAATCCGGTCAGCGCGGCGCGCGTGGTGTGCGGGAGCCAGCCGGTCGCAGCGATCATCTGGTCGAGCGTTGCGCCTGCGTCGCGGGTCACGAGGCCAGCAAGCTGTGCCTGTTTGCTGATCGGCTTTGTTGGCTCGGGTTCGGGTTCGAGCGTTGCAGTGGGCACGCTTACCGCAGGTGCAATCTGGCCTTCATCGGCTGCTGTGGCATTTGTTGCGACGATCGTCAGCGGCTTGCGTGGGCGCGGAGTGTTGTTCGTATCGGTCATTGGGGTGTCCTTGTTATGAAAAAGCGGCACCACGCCGCTTCCCACCACCCAGAGCCCTGCCAGTCGCACCGGTCAGGGCTATCGCGCGGGGCACCTGGCCGCAACTCGATGACATGACCAATGCTTCGTTCGACGCGCAAGTCGAATGGAATATCGAACGTCACGCAAAAAAGCTGGCGGTGGACCTTGGTCGGGGTCCGCGTCCTTGTGGGTGTGAAAGGCACGGCCATGGATGAGGACGACCGGATGCTAATCTTGCGGCTGTGCACGCGCGCTGGCATGATGATGGAAGACGCGAGTGCTGTAGCGATCGGGACCGCCGGGCTCGGACATTCTGAACTGGGCAACGCAGTTAGCGACCTTGCGGCGGTCGCTGCCGACATTCAGAGAATCGTCAGCGCCGCGGAAGTCCTGGTTAAATCATCGACGCCATAGCGGGCGGTAGCATCTCAGCCAGCGATTATCCATCATTCGACATCCAACCGGTCAAACCCTGAGCACATACCATCAGCCCGTGCCCCTACTCACTTCTCAGTTGCCAGCGTTGCGCACGACAGGCATCTACCCGGCAGCAGACATTCGACTTTGGCGTGATCGAAGGCGAGCAAAAGACGTCATCAATGCAGAAACGTCAAAGTACGCCCATAAACCTTAGCACGATCACGATAATCACGACTGTCACTATCGTTCCGACGATACCACGCATTAGAAATTCCCTCTGTTTGGCACGGGCTATGCCCAGACGTTAGAGAACAATCGAGCTTCAACCATGTTCCAGCGCAACGATCCATGTCTTGTCGTTTCGCCGCGAACGCGTGTAATCGAGAATGTCGGTCTGCGGTTTATGCCTGCAGCGCTAGCGGCTCCAGCTATGTTGATAGTCGAAAGCCCGGCAAACCGGCCGCCGCGAAGGTGAAAGTTCATAAATCATCATTAGGGGAGACGCCATGAGCTTTGGCAAACCCTTCAGTGCGCTCCCGATCCAGCTCGGCGCATACTATCGGCGGAAGCGCCGCGTCGAGCGCCTTAGGAAGTTTGTCATCCCTGTCATTGTGTTGATCGTTGCCGGTGCCGTGGGCGGGGCGGGCGGCCTATTGTCCGTGCCCAGCGTCTCGGTATTGGAAACGCGTTACGATGCGACCGTGACAGGTTGCACGGTCGTCGACGGCGACACGATCAGATGTGGCGATGAGCGCATTCGCCTGTTGGGAATCGACGCCCCTGAGTTACCTGGGCACTGCAACTCAGTGCGCGTTTGTGCGCCCGGCGACCCCCACGCATCGGCAGCCAGCCTGGCAGCCGCGCTAACCGGGCAGATCCGGATCACGCGGTTCGGCGAAGATCGATATGGACGTACATTAGCTGCTCTGTCGGGCAGCAAAGGCGATTTGTCATGCTGGCAGCTTGACCATGAACATGCTGTCTACAAACCCAGATGGGACAACAGTCTGCGCATTGCGCGAAGCTGCCCCAAAGTCGTTTTTAGGTAGCATTCTAGGGAGCGTCGTTCGAGGCAAACAGGGGACTGTGGCGTAAACACGCCCCCTTTTAGACCGTACGCGATAGTCAGTGTCGGTCGCTCAGGCGGCAATAATCCATTCGACGTCGATCCGGTCAAACCCCGAGCGCACAGGCACCAGCACTCCGCGCCAGCCGATCTCCTCAAACAAAAGAGTAGGGACAATCAACGCAAGGGTTAAAAGGGCCTCGCCTCGCCTCGCCTCGCCCCGCGAAGCTTAGCAAGTCCAGGTCGACATCTGTCTTGAGCCGGACGAAGCCGAGAGCTGCCGCAGTTCCGTAAGCCGCGACTGCAACGGTCACCGGCATGAGCCAGCCGACTCAAAGCCAATGTGTTGGCCCGGGCTTGACCCAAAGCCACGCAGGTTGCGTTGAACCGCCCAATGTGCAGCCAAAGCAAATGTGAGTGGAGAAGCGATGGCTGTAAGGGGAGGAACCCAGTAAGGAACGTCCTACTGTTGCCCCAATCGTTGAACAGCCCTAGCCAGTAAAATGGGCCGCGAACAACAATTAGAAGGCACAAAAAGACTGCCACGATCTTTTTGGGTGCGCTCATAGTTTGGTAGCGCGCTATTACTGACGAAAATCTCAACCACTCCCCCTGTTTATTGCCTATCAACGCAGCACGACGCCCATGTTGCTTATCGTTGATGTTAAACGATCGACGGATGTGTTTGCCGCGGTCTTGAGCAGCTACGGTGAAGCCGCGCTTATGGTTCTCGGCTTGAACTCCTCCCGAGGCGTGCCATTGACCGCGTAGAGCCGTTCGGTTGGCAATTTTACGACGAAGCGGGATGTGGGAAGCTGGTAATCGTAGATAGCGCCGAGCAGGCCGGCCATCTTCGTACCTTCGACACGTGCCCCGATCGCTGCAAAACCAATCGCCAGCCCTTCCCCCATGCTGCCGGTCCAGCGGCCGACCCGGACCGATATCGGTCCGCGATGCCGTTTCCCATCGCGCGGCAGGACCTGCTCCACCCACTGCCGCGGGATACCTGTGTTGCGCTCCTCGGCTGGCAGGCTGTGCATTTGGTAGGGCGTTGGCTTTGTAACGAACCATCCCAAGATGGCGCGGGCAACCGTCGTGTTGCCGCCGCTCGGGGTGTCGGTAAGATCGAGAACTATCCGCTGACCGGGAGTAGCTCCCGACAC
>JAYUYR010000205.1:0-11752 GCA_043752405.1 Sphingomonas sp.
AAGCGTGCCCGCAATTCGCCTTCGATATAGCCCAGCGCGACACCGCGGTCGAGCGCGCGGCGCGCCGCAAAAGCAATCAGCAACCCCTCGGCACGCGCCGCGTTTCCGGCCGCTGCGGCGGCGCGCAGGTCAATCCGGGCCATGCGTCCTTCAAGATCGGCAATCCGTGCATCGATGGCGGCGGCCTGACCAAGGGTGGCGGGGGGTAATTCGGCGGCCATCACCCCCGATGGTTGCGCGCCGTTGATCTGTCGCGCCGCAGGGGTTGTGGCCATCGTCGCGGATGGGTTGCCCGCGACAAAGCGCTTCATTGGTTCCCACCGCGTTAGTGCCCACGCCATCAGCGCAAGGCCGACCAGAAACGCGAGGCCCGCGACGATAAGCGCCGTGCGCAGCGGTCGTGCGGGGCGAGTGTCTTCGGGGTAATTACTCGCCATCATGTCGGTCCGTTGGGCATCGCCGTGCCATCGCACAGCATCGCGGCAAGTGCCAGCATCGCGTTATCGGTCGGCGCGGCGGCGGTGCTGATCGAGCGCCACCCTTGCCCGGCGGCGTCGGCAGCAGCGGTGCTGATCGCGACGAGGTCGACCAGTGCGGGTGATGGACATAACTCAGCAAAGCGGATTGCAGCGCGTGCCGAATGAACCAGCGTGACATAACGACCGCTCGGAAGGGCCACGGCGACGGGCTGCGCTATATAGATAGTGCGCGTCGTGACGGTGAAGGGCAGATGCGGATAGGGCGTCCGGTCTGCGCCCGACAGGTGCAGCGGGCGTGAATGGCCTGCTTTGGCAAGCGTATGGAGGGCGTCGGCGGCATTGGTTGCCCCTTCAACGATATGGGCAAAGCCGGCATCACGTGCCGCCTGCGCGGTGGCGCTGCCAACCGTAAACACGCGAAGGTTGCAATAATGCTTCACCGCTTCGCCACCGTAGCGAACGGCATTGGCGCTCGTCAGCAACACCGAATCGAACAGGGCGGGATCGGGCGCGTCCCACGCCCGCGCTTCGATGGCGAACAGCGAGCGGATCATGGGGGAAAGGCCGAGGGTTTCGGCGCGCTTTGCGGTTGCCGCCGCGCCGCGTTCGGGCCGCAGGATGAGCAGAGGGATCATCCGCCGAACAGCGCGCGCAGTTCCGGTGATGCGCGGTCGAGCAGGCGACGGGCGAGTGAGGCGGAGGCGTTGGCGTTATCGACGATGATGGTATCGCGGACATGGTCGCGGCCATCACCCAACAGCAGTTCCGCAGTAAGCGTAAGCACATCGCCGTCCCAATGCGCATGGGCACCGACAGGCGAATGGCAATCGGCGGTCAGCTCTGCAAGCAGCGCGCGTTCGGCTTCGACTGCTGTGCGCGTGGGGCCGTGGTTGATCGCATCGAGCAGCGTTCGCATGGCGGCGTCATCGGTGCGAGCCTCGATTCCGACGGCACCTTGCGAGGCAGCAGGAAGCATGTGTTCCGGGTCGAGGACAACACCGATATCATGGCGTCCCAGCCGGTCGAGACCTGCAGCGGCGAGGAGCGTCGCATCGGCCTCGCCGCGTTCAAGTTTGGCCAATCTCGTTGCCACATTGCCGCGAAAGCCGACAATCTGCACATCGGGGCGAAGGCGCTGGACCTGCGCGGCACGGCGTGGGGAGCTGGTGCCAACGCGAGCGCCGTGGGGAAGGTCGGCGATGCTGGCCGCCCCGATCAACCGGTCGCGCGGGTCGGCGCGTTCGAGGATCGCGGACAAGCTGATCGCGTCGGGGCGGATGGTTTCGACATCCTTCATCGAATGCACCGAAAAATCGATTTCGCCCGCAAGCAGCTTGGCGTCGAGTGTCTTGGTCCACAGCGCCTTGCCGCCGATTTCGGCGAGCGGGCGGTCAAGGATGATGTCGCCTTCGGTCGTCACTGCAACAATTTCGATGTCGGCATCGGCCCAGCCATGCGCGGCGATAAGCGCCGCTTTGGTCATATGCGCCTGCGCCAGGGCAAGCGGCGAGGCACGAGTGCCGAGGCGATAGGGCGGCCGAGGAGTGTGGATTGTGGCAGGCATCGGATCGCTGTGCTAGCGACCGCCGCATGATTGGGAAACCCCTCATAATCCTTGGCATTGAGTCGAGCTGCGATGAAACCGCTGCCGCGCTGGTAACGGGCGACCGGCACGTGCTGGCGCACCGGCTTTTGGGGCAGGAGGACGCGCATCGACCCTTTGGCGGCGTCGTCCCCGAAATTGCGGCGCGCGCGCATGTCGAGGCGCTGATCCCGTTGGTCGAGGGCGCGCTGGCCGATGCGAAACTGACGCTCGCCGATGTCGATGCCGTGGCGGCAACCGCAGGGCCGGGGTTGATCGGCGGGGTGATGGTCGGGCTGGTGACGGCCAAAGCGCTGGCGCATGCGGCGGGCAAGCCGCTCGTCGCGGTGAATCATCTCGAGGGGCACGCGCTCAGCCCGCGATTGTCGGACCCTGATCTGGCGTTTCCCTATCTGCTGCTGCTCGTGTCGGGCGGGCATTGCCAGTTGCTGTTTGTCGAAGGCGTCGGGCGATACCGGCGGCTGGCGACGACGATCGACGATGCGGCGGGCGAGGCGTTCGACAAGACGGCCAAGCTGCTCGGGCTCGGTTTCCCTGGCGGGCCGGCAGTCGAGCGCGCGGCGTTGACCGGCGATCCGAACGCGGTCGCTCTGCCGCGCCCGCTGTTACGATCGCCCGAGCCGCATTTTTCGTTCGCGGGCCTGAAAAGCGCTGTCCTGCGCGCGCACGAAACGGGGTTGCACCGGACCGACGATATCGCCGCATCGTTTCAGGCGGCGGTCGTGGATTGCCTAATCGACCGCACCGCGCGCGCAATCGTTTGGGCGGATGGCGCAACCGCGCTGGTTGTGGCGGGCGGCGTTGCCGCCAACAAGGCAATCCGCAGCGCCTTGCAAGACCTGGCGGCAAAGCATGGCCTGCCGTTCGTGGCACCGCCGTTGTGGTTGTGTACCGACAATGCCGCGATGATTGCCTGGGCAGGATATGAGCGGTTTGAGGCGGGGTTCAGCGACGGACTCGATACGCTGGCACGGCCACGCTGGCCACTCGATCCGCAAGCCGAGGCCGCGCGCGGGGCGGGGGTGAAGGCATGAGAATAGGTGTGGTTGGCGGCGGGGCATGGGGCACGGCTCTGGCACAGGTTGCGGCGGCAAAGGGTGAGCCGGTGACGCTGTGGGCGCGCGAGTTTGAAGTCGTTACTGCGATCAATCTGGCGCACGAGAATACTGTGTTTTTGCCTGGGGTGCCGCTCTCGCCGTCGATTCATGCGACCGGGGCACTGGATGATCTGGCTACATGCGATGCTCTGCTGATCGTCGCTCCGGCGCAACATGTGCGCGCAACGCTTGCCACACTCCCGCAGGGGCAGGGTCCGCTGGTATTGTGTGCCAAGGGGGTCGAGGCGGGAACAATGGCGTTAATGTCCGACATTGCTGCCGAATTGCATCCTCAGTCACCGGTCGCGGTGCTGTCAGGCCCTACCTTTGCTGCTGAAGTCGCAAGGGGTCTACCGACGGCAGTGACGCTGGCATGCACCGACGAAGCCGCAGGGCGCGCGCTGTCGCACCGCCTCGCATGCCCGACCTTTCGTCCCTATGCATCGGACGATGTGACGGGCGCAGAGATTGGCGGTGCGGTCAAAAATGTTCTCGCCGTTGCCTGCGGCGTGGTGGCGGGGTGCGGACTTGGCGAAAATGCGCGGGCGGCGCTCATCGCACGCGGTTTTGCCGAGATGGTGCGATATGGTGTTGCGCGCGGCGGGCGGGCGGAAACACTCAGCGGTCTGTCGGGACTGGGCGACCTCGTGCTGACCTGTTCGTCAACGGCGTCGCGCAATTTCTCGCTGGGGGTAGGGCTGGGGGCTGGTAAAAGTGTGGCATCGCTGATGGGCGGGCAAACGGTGGCCGAAGGGGCGTTCACTGCGCCGGTGCTCCAGCAATCGGCGCAAGCATTGGGCGTGGCCATGCCGGTGGTCGATGCGGTGTGTGCACTGCTCAACGGGATCGACGTCGAGCAAGTTGTGACAACCTTGCTCGCACGACCGTTGCGCGGCGAGGGCTAAAGCATCAGTCCTCGCGGATCAAACCGGCGGTCTTGGTTTCGGGCAGCATCCGATAGGCGATCACCGTCATCCCGACCATCACTGCGACGTACCAGAAAAAGCCGCTTTCCATCCCCGAACTTTTAAACCAGAGAGCGACATATTCTGTAGTGCCCGCCAGCAGCGTGTTGCCGACTGCATAGGGGAAAGCAACGCCGAGCGCGCGGATGTGCGCGGGGAATAATTCAGCTTTCACCATCGCGTTGTTCGCGGTGTAGCCGCCATGGAGCGTAATCGGAATCAGTATCAGCGCGAACGCCACAAGGGGTGAGGTCGTTGTCCCGAGCAAAGTGTAGATCGGCACTGCGACCAGCGACACGCCGATACCCGCAATGTACAGCAACGGCTTGCGGCCGAACCGGTCGGCAAGCATCCCTGCAATGGGCTGGAGCACGAACGACCAGACGAGTGCCGCTGCGATGATCAGTGTTGCCGTCCGCTTATCGAACCCCGCCGTATTGATCAGATATTTGAGCATGTACGTCGTGAAGGCATAGGACGCGAGGCCGCCGCCGCCCGACATCATCGCGACGAGGATGCACGACTTGCGGTGGTCGCGCCACAGGATGCGCAGCGATGAGTGCTCGCGCTTCTGATCGATGCCTGTGAAAGACTTGGTTTCGGCCATCGTCCGGCGAAGAAGGAAAACCAGGACCGCGAGGATTGCGCCGATTACGAAGGGGATGCGCCAGCCCCAATCCCCGAGTTCTGCCTCGCTGAGCGTCGCCTGGAGGACCAAAGCAGTGATGATCGCCAGCAATTGCCCGCCGCTGAGCGTGGCATATTGGAAACTCGACCAGAAACCGCGCCGGTTTGCGGGTGCCATTTCAGATAGATAGGTCGCGCTCGACCCATATTCACCGCCGACCGACAGCCCCTGTATCATGCGCGCGAGGACCAACATCACCGGCGCAGCGACTCCGACCTGCGCATAGGTCGGCGCAAAAGCGATCATCAGCGAGCCGACAGCCATCATGATGACCGAAAGCGTCAGCCCCGCCTTGCGTCCGTGCTTGTCGCCGTAAATGCCCATCACCCAGGCGCCGATGGGGCGCATCAGGAAACCGGCGGCGAAAATCGCTGCCGTGTTGAGCAATTGCGCAGTCGCATCGCCCTTGGGGAAAAAGACCGGCGCAAAATAGATGGCGAATGTGGCGTAGGCGAACCAGTCATACCATTCGACAAGGTTGCCCGCCGACCCTGCGACGATCGATTTCAGGCGTTTGGTGTCAATGGTCATTCTTATCCCCTCGGCTGTGCTGCTTATGCGACAAAGTGCTTTGCTGCAAAGCAGGGGTTGGCTTAGAGGATGGCCATGCGTTTCACCCGGTTTTTCGTTTTGGCTCCGCTCGCGGCGGCAGCCTGTGTGCAGCCCCGCGCGCCCGCGCCGCCGCCGCGCCCTTTGCCACCACCGGTGGTGCGACCGTTACCACCGCCGCCCGTCCCTGTTGCCGAGTGGAATGACCGCGCGCCTGCACCCGGCAACTGGACCTATGCGCAGGACGCGCGCGGCAGCATCGCGATGTATGGACAGGCGGGTAGCGGGGCGTTGTTCATTTTGCGCTGCGACAAGAACGGCAACCGGATTTTTGCCTCGCGCCCGGGCAGTGTCGCGGCACGGATGACGTTGCGCTCGACCAACGGGGCCAAGGCCTATGACGCAGTGCCGACCGGGGGTCAGCCGCCCTATGTCGCCGCCGAAGTCGCCGCGCGCGATCCGCAGCTCGACAGCATGGCATTCAGCCGAGGCCGCATCCTGATCGGCCTCGACGGCGTGGGCGACCTGATCATGCCGATCTGGCCCGAGTTCACGCGCGTGGTCGAGGATTGCCGGGGTTAGTTCATCTCGAACCTGACCGTCATCGTCCGCCATTCCTGAAAAGCCACGCCGTCGCGTGTGGCGGGCGCGAATTTCCAGTTTCGCATCGCCCAGTCGCGGGTTGCGGTGAAGAAGGCGTCGTGATCGACTTTCACGGCTTCGATGCGCAGCGGGCGGCCATCGACGCCGACGAGCACCCGCACCGTCACCACGCCTTCGATATCCATGCGCTGCAGCGCGGGCGGATAGGGCGGCTGGGCATTGCGACCGACAAAGCGCGGGCCGACGATGACGGGTTCCTTGACGGGGCCGATGTCGATGATGTCGATGCCACCGCCCGAACCATCGCCCGCGCCGGTAAGCGGTCCGGGGTCGTTGGTCAGTGCGGTTTCACTGCCGGTTGGTTTGCTGTCGATACGGCGTTCGGGACGATCGACCGGTAAAGCGGTCCGAGCCATTGTTTTGGGTGTGACTTTATCATCGATTTCGGGCGGAATTTTCGGCGCATCGATCATTTCGCCGATCAATGGCTTGTCGAAATGTTCGACCACCGTTGGCGCAATCATCAGCAGCGCGCCGATGCCGATGGCATGAATGGCGATCACGGCAACGACCGCACCGGGCCGGAGTTTGGTTTCGAGATATCCGTTGGACTGCATAATAGCCTCCTATGCCGGCGGCATCACGGTCGTGCCGCTCCACTGAAGGATGTTACAACATGACATGATGATGTAAAGACTGTCTTAAACGCCGAATTTTGGGGATTTGGGAAGCAGCGACATGCAAAACTGCAGACTTCGAATCATGACGAGAAAATAAATTTTCCACAAGTCTTGATCGCGAGTCCCAAATGACTCATGTTCTATCTGTGTCCAACGCAGGGCACGCTTTTTCAACTAGCGAAAGGAGGTGATCCGATGTCTCATGGTTCAGCACAGGGGTCGGGTAATTTCGTTCGGGAGTCGCGCGGCTAAAGGCATTTCCTTTGCTGCCCATGGTCTCCCGGGCTTGAGATTTATCTCCGGCCGCTGACCATGTTAGGGGTTGCCGGGCCTGCGGGTCCGGCAACCTTTTTCATTTTTAAGGCACTTTTCATTTTTAAGGCACGGCGATTTTTTCGAACGGCAATGCTGTTCACTGATGGCTGAAGTTTTACGCTACTTTTTTGAACTGTTGGAGGAAAGCAATCTCCGACGGATCGTGGGGAACGCCATCGACGTCAAAGATGTCGTGGAACCAAGGATCTTTCAATTGGCAAAGGCCAGGGTTTTCCCATTTGTCCCATGGGAGATGTGTCTGTGTCTTGCCACGGACTAGACCCCAGCAAAAGGTGCCCACACCATGCTCGCGTGCAGCGGGGAGAATTGCCTGGAACGTGCTGCCTGCTGGACGAGCCATGAACTCGGTGCAGAGCACGGGGCGACCAAAGGCCTTCAGCCATTTAACGCGCGTGACAAAGTCTTCGGCCACACCATAGTTGTGGAACGAAATGACGTCCGACAGCCCCGTTTGGGCACGCTGGATCGGGCTCAACAAATCGGGCGCCGACCAATCGCCAAGCCAGATACCGCTCGTGAGCGGCTGCATTGGTATGGCAGAGCGCGCCCACCCAAAGGCTTCGATCATCAACGGAACGACAAGGTCGGCCTTTTCGGCGAGCGCAACCGGATCGCAGACCGCGACTTCGTGCCCGTTGTCCGGTTCATTCCAGATATCCCAGGCAAGCACGCGGGGATCCCGCCCGAAACGTCCGACCACGCCTTTCACATAGGCTTCGAGCCGCTTATGCTCGGCGGTGTTCTGCAGTGTCGAAAGGCCCGGGGACTGAACCCAACCCGAATTGTGCACCCCTTCGCGCGGGTGGGGCTGCGGCCCCGCCTGCGGTTCGGGATGCCAACAAGAATCGAACAGCACCAGCATGGTGCGAAGGCCGCGTCGGTCCGCAGCGTCCAGAAAGACATTTACCCGGTCGAGAAAGCCTGGGTCGAGCCAGAGCAGATCGTGAAGATAGACACGTACTGAGTTCATACCAATCGACGCGGCCAGAGCCAGCTCTCGCTCAATCGTGGGCAAGTCGAAGGTCTCTTCCTGCCACATTTCAAGCTGATTGATTGCCGTTGACGGGGTGAAATTGCAGCCGACCAACCACGGCTGTTCCGCAAACCACGCGTGCGCCGATTCCGGCGACCATTGATGTGTCATTTTCCCGACCCCCCAATTGCCTTTTATCCGTCTACCCGTGCCATGTTTAACATCCGGTGCAGACGTGGCGCGCTTGATGACGCTCTTAGGCACTCGGATTAGTCTGATTGACTACCCTTAGCTATTCCTAACCTGTGTCATGCGCTCACAGCGAATGAGCGAACTCCGCAATCGCTTCGTGCAAAGGCGGAAGCATCTGGCCTTTTTGTGACATCAAACCGCTTCGTGCGGGGCGAGCAGCGATCCAGCCCAGTTCAGCCGGCAAGTCCGGCTCGACCAAATCGGGGTCAAGGCCGCATGCTTCTGCAATTTGTCGGGCAAACTCGTACCAGCTCAGCTCCACACCATTGGAGGCGTGCCAGACACCTGTGGCACCGTCGATGAGCAGGTCGAGCACGAAATTGGCCAGATGCGGCACATATGTCGGTGACACCCGGTGTGTTGCGGATGCCTTGAAGACGCGACCCGCCCCCAACGCCGCGCAAACGGCGACCGCAAATTATGCAGGTCGAAAGGCGAAAAGAAGGCGGCCGTGCGGACAATCGTCGACGTTTCGAACTCGAGCAATCGCCGGTCGGCTTCGGCCTTCGTCCGCCCATACACCCCCAGCGCCGCCGCAATGTCATTTTCGACGTACATCCGGTCAGCCTTGCCATCGAAAACGAGATCGCTCGAAAAATGCACGTGCGGCAGGTTCCGCCTGTCACACTCGGATGCCAGTGCAATCGCGGCATCGACATTACCGCGCGCACAACCGGTCGGGTCAGCCTCTGCATCATCCACGCGGACCCAGCCTGTAGCATTGATGACGGCCCAGGGTTTATAATGCGCAATCGCCGACGCCACGGCGACTTCCAACTCAAGGTCAAGCCTATCCCTGGATGTCGCCACCGCGTATAGTCCGCGGGCACGTGCAGCGCGCAGCAAGGCCTGGCCCAGCGTACCCATCGATCCGGCGATGAGCAGTGGTCCGACACGTTCGCGTGACATCGCAACCGGCACCGGTCCGGCATGTGCGGCGGGGCGGTAATGCGTTCTGTCCCTGCGACGCCACCAGCCGTCACCGCGTGCTGCCGAGGGGACGGGCTGCCCATGCGACAGCGATTTGATTAAATGTGCGAGGCCGGTTGCGCGTAATTTGTCGCCGCGAGGGTCGAATGCGCCGCACTCGAAGTCCTCGCGAATTTCGGTTGCCAGGCTTGACCAGTTACGCGCGCCAAGCATTGCCCAGCAAGTAACCGCGCGGATATCGCTCCCCTCGTCCACCAGCGTTTCGGCCGCCTGCCACGCTTCGCGAAACCAGCGCATCTGTTCCTCTCGCGTGCAGCCGTTGTGACACTCGGTCATGGCAACGGGAATGCGGTAGCGTTCCCAAGCTTCTTTCAGGGCGGCCGTTATACTTTGTCGCGGCATCGAAAGGACGCGCACTGCCTCGACATCGGCATAAGCGCGCTGTTCGTTTCCACCATGACTATGCGATGGATATCGGGCCAGTCGATGGTCCAGAAAACGGTCGCTAGTGAGATAGTGATCGACGCCGACGATGTCCGGCGGACAGGGGTCGTCGGCAATCGCCCGAAGCCGATCCTCATACCCAAACGAGCAAAGCCGCGCGTGAAAAGGGTGACCCGGAGTGACCCTGCCGCAGAGCAGATCCCACGTCATCCAGCGCCGTTCGTTGTCATAGGCGACCTGATCCTCAAGTGCAGCAGTGCCAAAAGTCCTCCCCAGGTCTTCGGTCTGCACCAGGCGGGCATGCGCATTGATCCGACGAATGGCGTGCATCGCAGCGCGGGTTGCGTCGATTTGGTTGAGTAACGCGAGCCAGAACAGGCGTTCCGACCGGACGTGCGGATACCAGTGGCCATACAGGGCCGCAAACCGCGCCGTCGTCAGGGGTTCGTTGACGGGAGTCCACATGTTGACTTCGGGGAAACGGCAGGCAACGCGGTGGGCATGCGCCGCCAATCCCTTTGCAAAGGTGGGCGAAAGTAGATCGGTGCCGACCGGCCCGCTGCCGTGATGCAGCAACCCGATGATCGGGCTTACGCCGCCCTGTACAAAAGCTGCCATGTCAGCGGCAATATCATCACTTTCGGTTTCGAGATCGTCCCAGGCAATACGATAGCGGAATGCTTTGACGCCGAGCGCCGGCAGCATTCGCAGGCATTGCGCACGCGCTGCCTTTTCCTGCGGCAACAGTTGTTCGCAAAAGCGATCAGCCACGCGGTTAAGCGTGCACTCGAATCCTCCCCACAGCTCCATATGAAGATCCTAATTCCCGATGAAGAAGGGGGAACCAATGAACGGCGCTGTGGTTTCCCGATCATGTGAATAACGGATGAATACCATGTATCGAGATACGTCTAATGCTGAGCAATCTTTGCGCCCGGTAAAGCCAACGCTGATCTGTTTCAGCCATCTCCGTTGGAGCTTCGTTTTTCAACGTCCGCAGCATTTGATGACGCGGTTCACCCAAACGCATGACGTCATTTATTGGGAAGAAGCCAAGCTCCGGCCCGGTATCGCGCCCTTGCTCGATATTCGTACGTGCGATCAATCCGGCGTAACAGTCGCCATCCCGCAATTGCCCGAGGGGCTGAGCGGGGCTCAGCAGGCAGTGGCGCTTCGCCGTTTGTTCGATACCCTTGTGGCGAGTCTAGAAGCACCGATAGTGCGCTGGTATTATACACCGATGATGCTCGATTTTTCGCGGCATCTCTCAGCTTCATCAGTCATTTACGACTGCATGGATGAACTTAGCGTTTTCAAATTTGCGCCGCCGCAGCTTCTCGATCGCGAGATCGATCTCATCGAAAATGCCGATCTTGTCTTTACCGGTGGTCAGAGCTTGTACGTGGCAAAGCGGGATCGCCACCGCTCGGTGCATTGCTTTCCATCGAGCGTTGACAGCGACCATTTTGCGCAGGCCCGAAAAGTGATGGGCGTCCCCTCTGATCAAAGGGCGATCGCCGGGCCCAAAATCGGGTACTTCGGCGTGATCGACGAACGGATTGATCTGGCTCTCATTGCCGACGTCGCGCGTAAACGTCCCGACTGGCAGTTCGTGATGGTGGGGCCCGTGGTCAAGATCGACGAAAATGAGCTACCCCAACTGGTCAATATTCATTGGCTTGGCGGCAAAGCCTATGACGAACTGCCTGCTTACCTGAGCAGCTGGGACGTCGCGTTCATGCCCTTTGCCCTCAACGAGGCGACGCGATTCATCAGCCCCACCAAGACTCCCGAATATCTTGCAGGCGGTAAACCTGTCGTGTCCACGCCGGTCACAGACGTCGTCACGGGCTATGGGACTTGCCCTCGGGTGCTGGTCGCGGACAACGCAGACGGCATTGTTAACGCAATTGAATATGCGTTGCACCTTGCACGGTCGGGACATGGGCTCGATGCTGCCGATACGCTAGTCGCCGGGTCGAGCTGGGACCGCACGTTCGATGAAATGGCAGCGCTTGTTGCCAAAGTCCGCCGGCCTAACCAGGCAGTGTACCCAATCACTTCGCCCTCGGTCTGGCCCGCTCCGCCTGCAAAGCACTATGATTGGATGATCGTCGGCGCAGGATTTGCGGGGGCCGTCATGGCCGAGCGGC